>JANOFP010000331.1:0-12168 GCA_031413675.1 Bacteroidota bacterium | reverse complement strand
CCATCTTTCGCTGGCTGAGATCACAGCCTTAAGTATTATACCTAACAGACCTTCATCGCTGGTATTAGGAAAAAATAATGATCTTATCATCAAAGAACGAAACCGATGGTTACACAAATTTGCTGACGACAAAATATTTACCTCAAAAGAAATTGAAGATGCCCTGGCTGAGCCATTAACGGCTACAAGAAACACTGTTCCTCATTATGCACAGCATTTATCTTATAAGCTAAAAGAACAAGGCGGGCATTTTATAAAAACGCATATTGATTTAAATACACAGTTGAAAACTGAAAAAATAGTAGAAGATTACACCCGTACGCAACGGCTCCGCAATATTAAAAATGCTGCAGTTGTAATATTGGATAACAATACACATAAAGTAATTGCGTATGTGGGTTCATCTAATTTCAATGATTCTACAGATGGCGGACAAGTAAATGGAGCAGATGCTATACGGCAACCCGGTAGTACATTAAAGCCTTTATTATATGCAATGTGTTTTGATGAAGGTTTACTTACACCTAAAATGGTAATGACAGATGTACCTGTTAACTATGCCGGTTATGCACCAGAAAATTATGATCAGAAATTTAATGGCTATGTATCGGTGGAATATGCTTTGGAACATTCACTGAACATTCCAGCAGTAAAAAGTTTAAAGTTGCTGGGACATGAAAAATTAATTCAAAAATTATCCAGTTGTAATTTTAAACAAATCAGAAAAGATCAAAATAAATTGGGACTGTCGATGATACTCGGTGGTTGTGGCACTACCTTAGAAGAATTAACCGGATTGTTTTCTTCATTTGCATATAATGGCGTTTATATATCACCGTCCTATTCAATGAATGATACGTTGCATAAGCGGGTAAATATTGTAAGCGATGCGGCTGCTTATATGGTAAATAATATTTTATCGAAAGTGAACAGGCCCGATTTTCCGCTGAGCTGGAGTGCTACGGAGAAAATGCCAAAGATTGCATGGAAAACCGGAACGAGTTATGGAAGACGTGATGCATGGAGTATCGGCTATAATAAAAATTATACCGTGGGTGTTTGGTGTGGAAATTTTAGTGGTGTGGGTATTGCCGATTTAAGCGGTGCAAATATTGCAACACCCTTATTGTTTAAAATTTTTAATACCATAGATTATGACAGTGATGTGGAATGGTTTACCCCACCCAATGATTGTGAACAGCGGCAAGTGTGCAGTGAAACGGGTTTGCTTCCGGCTGCTCATTGTTCCAGTTTGATACTAGATGAATTTATTCCACTCATTTCACCCACAAAACAATGCAATAATGTACAGGAGGTTTTATTAAGTGCCGATGAAAATATTTCTTATTGCAAATCATGTGTTCCTGAAACAGGGTATAAAAAGAAGATGATGAAGATTGTTGAACCCGACATGCAGGCATATTTTTCTGAGCAGGGAATCAGTTATGAAAAAATACCACCCCACAATGAAAACTGCGAAGTAATATTTAAAGGTAATGCTCCGTCAATTACATCACCCACCAATGGTTCTGAATATTTAATCAGCCAAAAAAAACCTGAACCTTTAATGCTTACCTGTAAAACTGCCAATGATGTAAGTAAAGTGTACTGGTATATAGATGATAAATTTTATAAAGCCTGTCACCCGGCGGAGAAACAATTTTTTATTCCCACTGAAGGCCCGGTAAAAATATCCTGTACAGATGATAAGGGAAGAAACAGGGATATTAAAATTACAGTGAAGTATGTGAACTTATAATCGAATTGCCAGCAGCTGTTAGCTTTTTCTTCTTACTGAATAGATAAGAATTTTTGGTGTAAAAAACTGGCCATTGAATGGTTGCTTATAAATATTTCTTACAACATCCATTCCCTCCACTACTTTACCAAAAGCAGCAAAACCCTGTCCGTCAGGATTTCGTTTACCACCAAAATCCAGTTCGGGCTGATCATTTATACAAATAAAAAAAGATGAAGTGGCTGTGCCGGTATCACCTCTTGCCATTGAGATTACACCATCCTTGTGTAACAAACCTGATTTTGCTGAGTTCTCATGTTTTATTGGTAGAAATTCCTTTAATGAATCAACTTTACCGCCCTGGATAACTTCAATTTTTACAGGCCTGTCATTCTGATTTTGCAAATTCTGAACTCTGAAAAAGTCAGTGTTGTCATAAAGTCCTGCATCCGCATATTTTAAAATATTGTCACAGGTAAGCGGAGCATTATGCGGCATCAGCTCAACAACAAAATTTCCCAAAGAAGTTTTTATTTCACATTTTACAGTGTGTTTTTTCCCTGGTAAAAGAAACAGAAATAAAAAAGGAGTTAATAAAAAATATTTCATAATAATTTTTTGGAAATTTAAGATACAAAAATCCCCGCTCTCCGGCGGGGATTAAAATTTATTCAATAAAACCTGTTGTTGTTAATTCTCTTTCTTAACCGAACCAGCACCTGAAGTATTTACCGTAACAGTTGCGGCACTGCCTTTATATCTTACATCAGAAGCACCACTTGCTTCGCCGTTAATTTTTACGCTTGCAAATACGTTTGCACTGCTTGCGCCGCTTAAATCCACATCGGCATTTTCAGTCATCAATTCATAGCATTTTGCATTGGAAGCTCCGCTGGCATTTATCATTAAATCTTTTGTTGTACCGGATAGTTTTATTCCTGATGCGCCAGAAATATCAGCAGAAACTTTTGGTGCATTCAAATCCAGTTCAATATTGCTGGCACCTGTGGCATGCAATTTTATTTCGTTTGTATGTTGAATTTTATTCTCGCTCCGGATATCACATGCACCGCTTGCTTCAAAACGATTGAAGGATGGGCTGCTTACATGAATCGTTATTCCTTTTGTACCTTCAATACTTGTATTATTCTCCTGATAAATATGCAGCACCCCATCTTCTACACGGGTGATAAT
Organism: Bacteroidota bacterium; assembly: GCA_031413675.1. Classification (GTDB taxonomy): domain Bacteria; phylum Bacteroidota; class Bacteroidia; order Chitinophagales; family Chitinophagaceae; genus VBAR01. The sequence goes on along the minus strand of JANOFP010000331.1, from coordinate 9,236 downwards.
GTATTGCTGAAGATTGGCATCCGTTTCAATTGTTACTGAAGTTGCCGAATCTTGTTTCACATAAATATCCAATCCGCCACTTACATCCACACCTGTAAATGATGAAACAGAACGGTTTTCCTTTTTTACATTCCCATCCCCATGTATATGCTCACCAAAAAAATTATGGCAGGAAGTTAAAAAAATAGCCAAGGCTACAACTGTAAATAATTTAAATTTCATATTTCTTGATTTGTTGGTGTAAAGTTGGGTTTTATTTTGGTAAGACGCTCCCATTTTCAGGCAGGTTACATTTTTTTTAAAAATAAATGAGACTCTTGGAAAGAGTCGTTATTTGCTGAAAAATACAGGCGAAAGTCTAAAGTATACCAAATATCTCAAAATTTGATTCAACCAAACTCCTGTTTACATTTGTACTATTCATCACTTCAAAGGCAATAATGATTAGTTCATCATCAGCGGAATACAAATACGAAAGATTAAGCCAGCTACATTATCCATTATTGCAAAAACTTTTTTTCCGGGTTTATATGGTTCGTTTATCCCCGGAAGATTTAGAGAAAAGATTCAACACTTCCCTGCTTGGCAAAAATGTAATTGGTTTTATCGCCATTCATAATATATCAAAAGAGCCGGCTGCTTACTACGGCGTTTTTCCCATGACTGTATTAATAGAGGATAAGGCAATCAGCATTGGACAGTCGGGAGATTTAATGACAGACCCACTACATCGCAATAAAAACTTGTTTATACAGTTAGCCGAATTAGCTCATAAAGTTTGTAATGAAGAAGGAATGAAAATTATTATCAGTCAGCCAAATGAAAATTCGTTACATGGATTTGTAAATAAACTCGGATTTAAAAAAATGGATGAAATTATCCGCTGGGATTTAAGACTGAAACTCAAAACAATTCCCTTGTCAAAACTGGTGTACCGATACAAATCAATACTGAAATTGTATTTGCCTTATGCAAAACTTATTTTGAAAAAATATATTATATCGACTCCACCTCAATTCAACAATCCTTTAAAGGTTTCTATTGGAAAAGTAATAAGAGATGGGGCATATATCGGTTATAAAAATTCTAATGACCGGTTTTTTATAAAGATTGATACGATTATTTTATGGATAAGGTTGACTGATGTTTTCTGGATTGGTGATTTCTCTGATTATGAAAATATTAATACAGCGATGATTAAGAAAATTAAAAAGCTGGCATTTTTGCTGGGCTACAATACGATTTCATTTAATATGAATTTAAGTGTGCCGCTTCCCAAATCATTAGATGAGTTTAAAAAATATTCCTCACAGTCTTCCTGCTTATTATATCTTGATGAAGCATACAAAGATGTAAACTTGATTTTAGCAGCAGCAGATTCTGATACTTGGTAATTTTAATTATGAAGCAGCCACTCAAAATTGGGATTGTTGTAAACAAAAAATGTGAACTGCCGGTATGGGAGTTTATTATGCTACAACAAATACAAGAAAGTAGTTACTTAACTATTGCTGCTATTTTTATTTCAGATAATCAACCACCGGCAAAAACATCTTTCCTGTACCGCTTGTTTACAAAATTTGAGAACTGGTGGTTTGGGGCTTCCTTTGATGCCTGTAAAAAAATTTCTATTGAAACAAAATTCAACGATATTCTTTTTCCGTTATCTGAAACAGCCTTATTTAAACAGTTGAACCCGGATATTATTATTATTTCCTCTCTGGCAGATACCCGGTCATTGCCGGCTTTGCATGCAACCTATGGAAAATGGAAAATTGTTTTTGGAAAAGGTATTTATAAATCTGCTATGCCACCTGCTTTTTGGGAAGTGATGCGCCGGGATCCTGTAACGGGAAGTTCATTGACCGTGCAGTTGCCCGGCAGTAATGAAGAAATAATTGTTTATGACGGATCCACTGTTACCATTCCGTTTTCGGTTAAGAATAACTTGAACAACCTTGCCTGGAAATCATCTTCATTTATATTGTATCGGTTAAAAGAATTGTATGAATTGGGTGCAGATTTCTTTTTTGATAAATATAGGAAACGTTCAATGCGGGAAATAATTCCGGAAATACAGCCGCTTAAAGCACCCGGAAATATTTTGATGGCTGGGTTATTTTTAAAAAACTGTTTTTCCTATTTCATTTATAAATTCAACGAATGGTTTAATAAAAAAAGATTTACGATTTTAATTTCGGATCAGGTTTATAATGGTAATGCTACTGATTTTTCAGTGTTTAAAAAATTACAACTGCCACCCAATTCATTCAGAGCAGATCCATTTCTGATAAAAAAAGATAACAGGCAGTTTATTTTTTTTGAAGAGTATCTGTACTCAAAGAAAAAAGCTCATATCAGTGTAATCGAGTTATTGCAAAATGGAAACAGTTCTGAAGCAACAGTTGTTCTGGACAAACCTTATCATTTATCTTATCCTTTTGTTTTTGAATGGGAGGGTTATGATTATATGGTTCTTGAAACTGCGGCTAATAAAACCGTTGAGTTATACAAATGCAAACAATTTCCGCAGCAATGGGAATTTGTAATGAATTTAATGGAGGATATTTCTTTGATAGATGTAACCCTGCATTTTGAAAACGAAAGATGGTGGTTGTTTGCCTGTACACAAAACCATTCTTTCACCACCAGCAACGATCAGTTGTTGCTTTTTTATTCAGATAATTTATTTTCTGATAAGTGGATTACACATCCTCAGAATCCGGTGGCTACTGATATTTCAAATTGCCGGCCGGCAGGGAAAATATTTTCAAAAGATGGGAAATTATACCGCCCCGCTCAGAACAATGCATCACAGCAATACGGTTATGCTTTGAAAATAAATTGCATTGAAATTTTAAATGAAATGGAATATAAAGAAACAGAAGTGTTTGAAGTGTTACCGGGAGTTGGAAATAAACTATCAGCTGTCCACACTATTAATTTTACGGATGATACAATTGTGATTGATGGAATCTGCAAACCCTGATTTTTACAAAATATTATTTTATTCTTTCATGTGTGTATTCAAATAAAAGATTGGTGTCGGGGTCTGCAACCAGTTCGCGGGGCTTTTCTTTTACCGGAAATGCAAAGAATGAATTCATTTTATTGATCGCTAATTTTTTTATTATTATTTCCCCGGAGGAAAGTATTATTTCAATCGTTAATGGAAAACTGAATACACTCTTTTGTTTTTGAGTAATTCGAATTTCAATTCCATTTTCTTTAGAATTATATTTCCAGTTTATTTTTAATACCGGCTGACCGGGTTTATAAAGCCATTGATTGAAGAATTGTTTTAAATCTTTCCCTGAAACCGTTTCAAAAATTTTTCTCAGGTCATCGGTTCCGGCAATACCTCCTGCATACCTGACGTAATATTTCTGAATAGCTGCCCAGAAAACTGAATCGCCCAACTCACTTCGCAGCATATGCAAAACCCAACTACCCTTCTGATAATTGTTAGCATTCATCAGCTTCATATATTCATTACCTGCCAGGTCTATAATAGGAGTATGTAGTGTTTTTGAAAGTGCAATCACTTTTGATCTGTCTTCTTTCATCATATTCATTGCGGCAGCTTTCCCGTATTTATTTTCAAAATATAAAATTGCAAAATAGGTAGCAAAGCCCTCGCTGAGCCAGAGATGCGCAAAGCTTTTTTCTGTAGCCATATTGCCAAACCACTGATGTGCAATTTCATGAGCGAACAATTCTTCATTTTTCCTGTCTCCGGTAATCGAATTTTCTGTATAAAAAATGGTATTAGCATTTTCCATTCCGCCAAACTTTGTTGTGGATTGCACGTTTGCTAATTTTTTAAACCCGTAGGCTCCTATCTTATTAATAAAAAAAGAAAGTATATCTTTTGCAATAGCATAATCATAAAAACCTTTGTCTTTGTCTTCAGGAAAAACCCAACTAGAAACCGGAATCGTGTTATTCACAAAGCTTGACAGATTAACAACAAACTCTGCTACACCAATCGCCATTACTTTTACTGAAATAGGTACTTCTTCTTTCCAATGCGTTTTTTTATTTCCATTCTGCAACGGTTTTTCTTCTATCAGAATTCCATTACTCACAACCTGGTAGTGTTCCGGAGCAATTACAATAAAATCTACCGATGCTTTATCAGCAGGCTCATCATGACATGGTAACCAGTTATGCCCGTTGTTTGGCCAGTTATCAGCAAAGAAAGTACGATGACCATATTTATTATTCGAAATGATGAGACCCTCCGCCGGAATACCTTTATAGAATATTATAATTGTAGCTGTATCGTCTTTTTCAAAAAGGTTTCCTTTAATGATTAATTTTTCTTTTTGCTGTATAAAAGACGGCTGTAATAATCCGGGGTTATTAAATTTCAAATTTGTAGCAATCATTCCTTTCCCATTCTTTTGAAGGCTTGTTAAATCAAAAATAAGGGTTGAAGTTTTTTCTTTTACTAAGAAACGAATCGTTGCCTGTCCATGGATTGAATCGTTGTAGTCATTAACTGTAATTTGAAACCGATAATTCAAAACATTAAGATTGCTCTGGGCATTTGAAAAAGATATGAGGCTTGTTAGAATGAAACAAAGGAAACATCGCATTCAGAAAATTTTGCAAAAGATAATTGTTTATTCTAAAAGAAAAAACTTGTCACTAAAACGAAAATATTGTCTTTATAACTTCTCCAGCATCTCCACTACTTTCTCTCTTTTTAATATGACATAACCGATCCGGTCATTGCTGATTCCGTCATGGAGCTGATAACTGAATTCAAGCTGCTCATCTTTTATTGCCGTTTCAAAATAGCGGAAGCTGATATTGGGATATTGTTTCAATTCATCGCCTATTTCATACAAATGTGTTGAAAGAATAAAAAGTGAGTTTTGAATTTTTATCAACCCTTTTATCACAGCAAGCGAACATTTCATGGCATCCTGCACATTGGTGCCTTTAAACAATTCATCGATCAGCACCAGCCATTTTTTCCCATCATTAATTTTTTGAACGGTATTTTTTACCCGCTGTACTTCATTATAAAAATAGCTTTCGCCTTTGGCAATATTATCTGTTACATTAATATTGCTCAGCAATCCATCAAATAAAGTAAGTCGCATACCGGATGCAGGCACTCCCATTCCAATATGCGCAAGAAACACGGCAGAGCCCAACGCTTTAATCAAAGTGCTTTTGCCCGCCATATTTGCACCGGTAAGAAATAAAAAATTATGTTCGGGATTCATCTGCAGATTATAGGCAACGGGTTTTTGCAATAATAAATGATACAACCCTTTTGCATCTACCATCGAAGTTTGCTGATCTACAAATTCCGGAAAAGAAAGTTGATAGGTTTTTACAGCCATCGCCATAGAATACCAGGCATCCAACCGACTGAACACTTCAATTAAATCAAGTGTTTTGTGTTTGTATTGTCCACGTAAATAATAAGCAAAAAACAGGTTTTGTTTCGGAGATAACTTTTCCCTTTGATTTGTTTCAGCAAGTTTCGCTAAAACAGGTTCTCTTAATGCTCCGGAAATCCGATCGGTATATAACCGAATACTTGCCGGCAAATCCAATCCATCCAGTAAATCCGCAATATTTTTTAGCCCCCGGTAAAAATCAGCAAAATGTGTTACGGAATATTTCACCATTTTATAATCTTCGGCATTTAATAATTTATACATCGAGCTATTGAACCCATTGGGAAATTGTGGAACAGCATCTAATGCATAATCAAGAAACTTATCCATCATTAAAATGGTGCCGTTCGTAATGTCGTTAGGCCATTTATTTACCTGCTCCACTAATGTGCGGATAATTTTCTGAGTGCCTGTAATTTTATCTACATCATCAAACGGTTCAGTGAAAAATTTTCTAAGCCATTCTTTACCCCCTACTGTTTTTGTAAAATTGAGTTTATGAAAAATAGAAAACTCTTCTTCGGTATGGAAGATTGAAATATCGTTGAATGAAATTTTGTCGATTTGCATACTAGTGAAAGATGAATAGTGAATAGTGAATGGTGAATGGTGAATGGTGAATGTCCGGGAGTATTTATTTACAATTCACCATACACTACTCACTTTTATTATCTTTGAAATAAAATTCTTTGCCCCCATTGAGATTCATCCCACACTCCATTTCCATACACTAAACACCCATTTATAAAAGTATGTGTAATGGTTGACGGAAATTCAAATCCCTCAAGCGGACTCCAGCCGCATTTATATAAAATATTTTCTTTTGAAACTTTATTTGATTTGCTTAAATCGACTAACACAAGATCAGCATGATACCCTTCGCGGATATAACCCCGTTCTGCAATCTGAAAACATTCGGCTACTGCATGACTCATTTTTTCTGCAATCTTTTCCAAAGAAATTCTCCCTTGCTTATAATAATAGAGCATAAGTTGCAAAGGATGCTGAACAAGAGGCAGCCCTGCATGTGCCTGTTCATAAGGCGGCTCTTTTTCTGATACTAAATGCGGTGCATGATCCGTTGCTATTACATCAAGCCTGTTATCCAGTAATGCTTTCCATAATGCTTCTTTGTTATGTGATGCCTTAATAGCCGGATTACATTTTATTTTATAGCCCAGCGTTTTATAATCATCTGCTGTAAAATGCAGATGATGAACACATACCTCAGCCGTAATTCGTTTATCTTTTAACGGAATCATATTGGTAAACAATTGCAATTCTTTTTCGGTACTGATATGTAAAATATGCAAACGGGTATTATATTTTTTTGCAAACTGAATAGCAAGCAACGAACTTTCAAAACAACCATTTTCATCACGAACCAGCGGATGATCTGCCGGTTTTAATTCACCTTTTTCTTTTTTAATCCTTTCATAATTCGATTTAATGATTCGTTCATCTTCGCAATGTGTGGCAATCAGCATTTCACTTTCACGAAACAGTTTATCGAGTGTCATTAAATTATCAACGAGCATATTACCGGTACTTGCACCCATAAATATTTTTACACCACACACATCTTTCTTTCTGGCATTCATCTTCAACACTTCATCCGCATTGTTATTGCTTACACCCATGAAAAATGAATAATTAGCAAGTGATGACCCGGAAGCGATCGTGTACTTATCTTCTAATAATTGTTCGGTCAAAGCATTTGGAATTGTATTGGGCATTTCCATAAAACTGGTAACACCGCCAGCTACGGCTGCTTTAGCTTCTGTATAAATAGTTGCTTTATATGTAAGGCCGGGTTCTCGAAAATGTACCTGATCATCTATACATCCGGGAAATAAATATTTTCCTTCGGCATTTATTTCAATACAATCTGTATCAATTTGTGTAATCTGTGACGCTATTTTTTCAATACGTCCATTACTTATCAACACATCTGCATTTTTAATAGTGCCTTCATTGACCACTAAAGCTGACTTAATCAAATATTTTTCCATATTTTGTTGCCTGATATCTAATACCTGACCCATGCAATTTAAGAAAACCATTTTAAGACTCATCCTGTTTATTTCTCCCGTTCCAGTTTTAGCACAAACCACTTTTCTTCCGCAAGGAGATAAAGCCAATATTTTATTGGAAAGACTGGAAATAAAAGCCGGAACGGACTCTTTTTTTAATTTTTCAAAAACAAAACCCTTTAGCCGCCGCAGTATAGTTGCTGCAGTAAATGCACCTGGTAGAATCGTTGGGCATACTAATAAAATTGACTCCTATAATCAGCAAAGCCTGTTATTGAATAATATTGAATGGAGCGGCAATCAATCTAACTACAAAAGCAAAAAACCAATCGGTAAAAATTTTTACCAAACACCTGCCAATCTTTATGAAGTGCATGTAAAAGATTTTGATCTGGCATTGAGCCCGGTTATTCAATTTACCTATGGTAAAGAAAATAATTATGACCAGAATCTTTTTTTAAATACTAGAGGATTATCCCTTCGTGGAAGAATTGCAAATAAAATCGGATTCTATACATACCTCACCGATAACCAGGAAAGAGTACCAACCTATGCGCAACGATGGGTCAATGAACGAAAAGCTGTTCCGGGAAATGGTTTTTACAAACCATTTAAAACAGAAGCCTACGATTATTTCGAAGCCAGGGGTTATATAACTTTTAATGCTGCAAAATATATTGACATCGCTTTTGGGTATGATAAAAATTTTATTGGCAATGGTCACCGCAGTTTATTGCTTAGTGATTTTTCGAGCAATCTACTTTTTTTAAAACTGAATACCAGAATCTGGAAAATTAATTATCAGAATATTTTTGCAGAACTCAGCAATGCACATTTCCCCGGCGGTGACAAATTGATACCAAAAAAATATGCGGCTATACACCATTTAGATATTGCTATTACCAAATGGTTAAATATGGGATTGTTTGAAGCGGTCATATTTGGCAGAAAAGACCGTTTTGATTTTGGTTATCTGAATCCGATTATTTTTTACCGCTCTATTGAACAGCAAAGTGGAAGTTTTGATAACTCAATAGTCGGAGTTGATTTTAAAGCGAATGTTGCGAAAAAGTTTCAATTCTATAACCAGATTGTTTTGGATGAATTCGTGTTAAGTGAAATAAAAAAGAATCGTGGCTGGTGGGCAAATAAATGGGCGATACAGGTTGGTGCAAAATATATTGATGCATTCAATATTAAAAATCTTGATTTGCAACTGGAGCATAACCGTGTACGTCCTTTCACCTATTCACATCGTGATTCGGTCGCAAATTTTACACATTATAATCAACCACTGGCTCATCCGCTGGGAGCCAACTTTAGCGAATGGATTGGAATTGCCCGCTACCAACCGGCACCTAAATGGCTGGTGAATGCAAAATTGGTTTATTATACTCAGGGAAAAGATTCGAACAGTACGATTAGTTATGGCAGTAATATTTTTTATCCCAATACACCGCCATTACGTACTGCCGATTTTGGATATTCAATAGGAAGCGGCTGGAAAACAAATGTGTTTTACGGTTCCCTGCTTATACAGTATGAGTTAAAAGAAAATCTTTTTATAGAATTAAATGCCTTGTACCGCAAACAGGATACAAAGACAACACCTATAACTTCTCAAAACACTACAGCATTTACTTTGGGTGTAAGATGGAATATGCAGCGAAGGGAGTTTGATTATTAACCTTCCAGATGTATTGAAAACACAATCATCCTTGATTGTATTTTATCAAATACCGAAGAGTATTTTAAAGAAGCATCGCGGCTGTGTATATTGCCG
>JANOFP010000330.1:0-6808 GCA_031413675.1 Bacteroidota bacterium | reverse complement strand
TAACTTTTCAAAAACCTCAATTGGACCATATGGCAAATTTAAATAGGTATATGGAAACCCGGTACATAGACAAGATTTAATAACTTCTGTTTCTTTACTTACCGATATGGGTTTATCATTTAAGGTTGCCCCTGATCCTTTTTCTGCAAAAAAGAATTCGTTGATATGCGGGTTGTAAACAGCACCCATGATTATCACTCCATCTATTTCTATACCAATCGAAACACAATTTAAAGGAATGCCATGTGCAAAATTTATCGTGCCGTCAATCGGATCTATAATCCATTTGTAATTTGAATCCTGAATATACTTGCCACTCTCCTCACCCAGTAACTGATGAGTAGGAAATTCTTTTTGAATTACATCAATAATTGCTTTCTCCGATGCATGATCAGCTTCGGTTACAAGATTGTTAACGCCTTCTTTGTAGCTCGTTTTAAAATCAGTATTAAAAAACCGGAGTATTTCAGCAGCACCAGCATGTGCAGCTTTTACAAGGGTGGTTTTAAGCATTGGCAAATATAATCCGCTATTTCAGATTTAATATTGCAGATTGCAGATTTTAATACCCGATTCATAAATTAAATTTTGAATGATGAGGCGGCGAATATAGATTTGTTTGATTGACATGAATATTTCTGTTATTATAGTAAACTACAACGTAAAGCATTTTCTGGAGCAATGTCTTTTTTCGGTACAGGCTGCTCTAAAAAATTTGCAAGGAGAAATTATTGTTATTGATAATGCTTCGTCTGACAATAGTATTGATTACCTGCAGCCAAAATTTCCTTTGGTAAATTTTATTGCAAATAAAGAAAATGCTGGTTTTGGTAAAGCCTGTAACCAGGGTTTTAAAATATCCTCTGGAGAATTTATTTTATTTCTGAATCCGGATACCCTTGTTCCCGAAAATTGTTTTGAAAAATGTATTTCATTTTTCAAAACACAAACCGATGCAGGTGCTTTAGGAGTAAAAATGGTAGATGGCTCTGGAAAATTTTTAAAAGAATCTAAAAGAGCTTTTCCTTCTTTGTCAACATCTGTTTTTAAAATTTTGGGATTAGCAGATTTGTTTCCCCATTCAAAAGTTTTTGCAAGATATTATTTGGGCCATTTAGATTCAACTCAAAACCATGAAGTGGATGTGCTTGCAGGTGCTTTCATGATGATTAAGAGAAAAGTGCTTGAAATAACAGGTGGTTTTGATGAAGCATTTTTTATGTATGGCGAAGATATTGATCTTAGTTACCGTATTCAAAAAACAGCTAGCCCCGAAACAGGCAAAAGATTTAAAAATTATTATTTTGCCCAAACTGAAATAATACATTTTAAAGGAGAGAGTACAAAAAAAGGCAGCTTAAATTATATTAAACTATTCTATGGAGCTATGAGCATTTTTGTAAATAAACATTATTCAAACGGGGCTTCTTTATTTTTTAAATTTTTTATTCATATTGGAATCTGGACTGTAGCAGGCATCTCTGCCATTCGAAACTTTTTTATACGAATTTTAAAGTCTTAAATTGAAACATAGAAACACCAGCTTCTTAACACACTCATCTGCCCTCGACGGAAAAATATCTCCAATTTTTATAAATTTGAAATGCTTCGCATGATTTCATTTCAGTTAGCCTGAAAGTAACCGCTCAGTATGACAAGACCTCGAATGGATTGAAAAAATGTTTTTTTTATAAATGCACTTGCTTTGATTGTATTGAAGATCCATAAAAGTTTGCAGCTTGTTTATCAAAATCAATTGCAGCGTCTGTAGTATAAAAATACCGTTCGCCATTTTTATTTAATTTCTTTTCAATTTCAGAATGACGGGTTAGATAATCTTTTAAACTTTCTGCAATAATCTCCCCTTGTGAAATAATTTTTATACCGGAAGGAATACTTGCTTTTATTTTATCCATCAATAAAGGATAATGCGTACAGGCTAATAAAATGGTATCAATTGCCGAAGATTGATTTAACAATTGGTCAATACATTTTTTTATAAAAAAATCTGCACCGGCATTTTTATATTCATTGTTTTCTACTAATGGCACCCACATCGGGCATGCCTGCTGAAATAATTTTACACCGGGAAAAAATTTTTCAATTTCAATTTTATAAGACTCTGAGGCAACAGTACCTGACGTTGCCAATAATCCAATATGCTTTGTTTTAGAAAAATTTCCAATTACTTCTGATGTTGGTCGTATTACACCCAACACTCTTTTCTGTGTGTCAAATTGTGGTAAACCTACCTGTATGGCAGGCAGGTCTTTTTGTTGAATTGTACGCAATGCTTTTGCCGATGCCGTATTACATGCTAATACAACTAATGGACATCCCTGATTGAAGAACCATTTTACGCATTGAAGTGTATATTCATAAACCGTAGTGAAAGATCGGGGGCCATAAGGAGCTCTTGCATTATCGCCAAGATATAAATAATTGTACTGCGGCAATTTTTTTACAATCTCTTTCATAACGGTGAGACCGCCATAACCCGAATCGAATATGCCAATAGAACCCTGATGCTGCATTTATCAAAAATAATACCGAATCGCCATAATAAATAATCCAATAGAAAAGTCCTTACACTTTGGCACTCGGTAATATACCACAAGCCTGTTGGATTATTTTTATATTTATACCGAATTGAAATAATAAATAGTCCAACCTTTATTCTGTCGGTATAACAACATCTAAGATTTCAATGTAGTCCGTTGGACTACTTATAAAATCAAGATATTATTACAATTGATATAAGCTCTGTTGATATTAGTTGCTAGTAAATTTTTCAAATAAAAATCCCCTGACGGTTCGGCCAGGGGTTTTTTTAATTTATAGGGAAATAAATTTATTCGCTTATTTAACCGGTCTTCCACCTGCCTGTGTTGGCAATTTCACTTTTAGTTTTACTGCAACTGCCGGCAATAAATTATCACCTTCGGGTGCAACGAGAAACACATCCTGACTCACAACATGTGTGTATCCTTTTTCTTTAGCAACTGTTTTGATAGCTTCATAGACTTTATTATAAATAGGTGCTACCAGTTCTTCTTGTTTTTGCTGAGTGAGTTGCTGGGTAATTGACTGCCAGTTATTAATCCGGTAGGCAGACTCTGCTAATGATTTCCGGTTTTCATCTTTAATCTGCTGTGGCATTCTTAATGTATCGGGTGATTTCATGATACTGTCTTTGTATTGATAGTTCTGCAAATCCAAAGCCAACTGTGGATTTAAAGAATCTTGTTGATACCGCTTAAGCAAAGAATCTGCTTTTTCAGCTTCGGGCATTAAGCCAACCATATTATCAATACTGATATAACCGATTTTTGTTTGTGCATGTACGGTACCTGCTACAAGTCCGAGTGCCACCATCATTACTGTAAAAATTTTTTTCATTTCTGTTTTTTGTATTTACGTATTAAGATTCCCGTTGAAAGGATTTAGTTGCTTGATTAGTTTTTTTTTAACACCCCTTATTTTACACCCAAATCTTTCAACACATCTTCACTCTTGTCCAATTTTGGGTCGGCAAATATAATGGTAATTCCTTCACTTTTATCTAAGACAAAATCATAACCCCGGCTAACTGCCATTTTTTGTACAGCATTGTAAACTTTATCCTGTATGGGTTTGATTAATTCTTGTCTTTTTTTAAACAGATCACCTTCAAAACCAAAACGTTTACGCTGCAGATCCCTCAATTCTTTTTCCTTTAAAAAAAGCTGGTCTTCTCTTTTTTTCTTTAATTCATCACTTAACATTACTTTTTCGGCATCAAAGTCCACATACATTTTGTCCAAATTGGTCTGCATGGCATCTATATCTTTTTGCCATTGAGCTGCTGTTTCATCTAACTGTGCTTGTGCCGTTTTATAATCCGGCATTTTATCCAGAATATACCGGGTATCAATGATTGCATATTTCTGTGCACTTACTACAAGGCAGGATGCTGCTGCAAAACAAAAAGCAAGAATTATTTTTTTCATGATGATAAGTTTAACACCCATCCCCTACTTGTCCCTATAATTTCGGGAAAGGGGGGCAGGAATATTTATTAATTATGAAGACCGATATTAATCATAAAAGTTGCTTGGTCATTTGCTCAATAGAATTACAGAACGTAAAAGAGTGCGACGCAACAGAAGATAAAATAGAATTATAACTGCCGGGCACACAAAAAAACTATTCCGGTTCAAAACCTAACATAAATGTAAATCGGTTACGCTTGGTATTGCTACCGGGTACCACATCCAATCCTACACCATAGTCGAAACCAAGCAATCCGAACATTGGTAAATAAAAACGCATACCTACACCGATGCTACGGCGTAAACGGAATGGATTATAATCTTTGAAATTAAACCAGCCGTTTGCTGCTTCAAAAAATGTTAAGCCATAAATTGTACTACTGGGATTTGTTACCAACGGGTAACGCATCTCTAAAGTATATTTATTAAATATGGTAAAATGTTTTTGTGCCTGTTGCTGATCCGGATTTATTGATGGGTCAGATGATTCATATACCGGATAACCACGATGTGCAATTATATCAAATCCAAGCAATCCAAAATTATTAGTAAGCCCTGCATCACCCACTTGAAAACGTTCGAATGGAGAGTAATCAAGCTTGCGGCTATAGCGACCCATAAAACCATACTTAGCTGCCATACGTAAAACAAACTGACGATTTTTTTCTGCGCCCAATGCTCTACCGATTGGTACAAACCACTCGCCACTAAAACGCCATTTATGATACTCCGGTGTTTTATATGGATTACTTGATGTAGCTAAATCTTTATTGAAAGCAGAATAGGGTGGTGTAAACTGTACGCTAACGGCCATTGTTGATCCACTTCTGGGAAAAATAGGATCGAATACAGATGAACGTTGCAATCCTATTTTAAAACTGATATTATTAGATGTTCCGTCTTTTAATCCCTGGAAGATTGGATAGTTTCTGAGTTTGTATTGTACATAACTAAAAGAATAAACCAGGCTGAAATAGTCATCGGGCCAGGTTAATTGCTTACCCAATGAAATGGTAACGCCATTAGTTTTTAAATAATTGGTATCGGACCGTTGTTTATCAATTCTTCCGGTTTGATAATCGAAGCCATTTGAATATTTACTTGCATTGTAAGCAAGTGTCAATGAATTTCTTTTTTTACCTCCAAGCCAGGGTTCGGTAAAAGAAAAATTATACGATCTGAAAATTGTTCCGTTGGATTGATACCGGATACTTAGTTTTTGACCATCGCCCTGCGGTAATGGATCCCATGCAGACCTTTTAAGAATGTTTTTAATGGAAAAATTATTGAAGGATACACCCAATGTACCTGTCAATCCAAAATTGCCACCCCAGCCTGCAGACAACTCTAACTGATCGCTTGATTTTTCTTCCAGTTTCCAGTTAATATCCACGGTACCATCAGCTGCATTCGGCACTACTCCCGGGTTAATTGTTTCCTGATTGAAAAAATTTAATGCACCTAACTCACGTTGAGAACGAATTAAATCCTGACGGCTAAAAAGATCGCCTGGCTTGGTACGTAATTCCCGGCGAATAACATGATCTTTTGTACGATCATTGCCGGCAATTGTAATATTTTTTATTCTTGCCTGCGAACCTTCTATAATCCTTATTTCATGATCGATTGTATCGTTGTAAACAGCTGTTTCTACAATATCTGTTTGAAAAAATAAATACCCATCATCCATATATAAGCTGCTGATGTCATTTGCATCCTGCGAAAGTTGCTTGCCCAATCGCTTATTTAAAATGTCAATATTATAAATATCGCCTTTGCTGATATTGAGAATAAGATTTAAAATAGAATCGCTGTACTTGGCATTTCCTTTCCAGATAATATTTCCGAAATAGTATTTGCGTCCTTCTTCTAATTTAATATCCACGTTTACATTTCCTTTATTGGTGGCATACAGCGTATCGGAAACAATCTGCGCATCCCGATGACCGATTGAATTGTAGTATTCTAATAATTTTTCTTTATCCTCATCAAATTTTTTAGCATCAAATTTTGCTGAGCTAAATAATTTAAACCGGAAATAAGGATCCAGGAAATTTTTTGTTTTAGAAATTGACAGATAGCCCGCCGATTTTATATACTCACTAAAAGTTGGAATTTTTTTCTTCCCATAGGGACTTACCGCTTTGGAAGGATACAACGTGAACTTCGTCATTTCCTTAGTACCCTTAAATTGTTTTTTCAATTTCAGTTCATCAACTGACGTATTTCCAAAAATATTAATATTGTCAACTTTAATCTTTGAACCTTTTTCTATATAAATATCAAGTGAGTTGGAGTTTGAAAAAGAAGTATCCGGTAATTCAACAATTGTTACAGTCGTATTATTAAATCCCTTTTCTTTAAAAAATTTTATAGATTGTTCTTTAATCCTTTGCCTGGTTTCCTCCGTAATCATGGTTTGTTTTGCCAACTGAACTTTACCTAACAGATCCTCTATTTCTGACTTTGAAATACCATGAAATTTAAAATTTCCAAGACGCGGACGTTCTGAAAGATTTATTTCGATTGAAACTTTATCATCAACAATTTTTGTAATAAAAATTTTTACATCTGAAAAAAGTTTTTGCCTCCAGAGGTTTGCAATTGTTTTTGCAAAAAGATCGTTGCCTGGATGAGTAAATTTATCGCCGGGCTGTAACGCAGAAATAGATAGTACAATTGAAGTATCGAGATAACGAATGCCGGTAACTGAAATATCGGCAATGGTATATTCACGGGCAATTTTCTGTGTGGGCCAGTTTAGTAAGGTTACATCT
>JANOFP010000329.1:0-5970 GCA_031413675.1 Bacteroidota bacterium | reverse complement strand
GAACAGGATATTGCAATAACCAATATTTCTCTTGACTTAATTGGACAAGCAAGAAATTTTTATCAGCATGCTGCACAATTAATAAATGAATCTAAAAAAGCGGAGAGATTAAAAGCCCCCTCTCCGCCAGGAGAGGAGGTTGGGGGTGAGGCTTCAGAAGACTCCCTTGCTTATCTAAGAAAAGAAAGAGAATATAAAAATTGTTTATTGGTTGAACAACCCAATGGTGATTGGGCACAAACTGTTCTCAAGCAATTTTTATTCAGTCAATATCAGTATTTATTATTTCAACAATTACAAAACAACAAAGACGAACAGATTGCCGCTATTGCAACAAAGTCTCTTAAAGAAATTACGTATCATTTAAGATGGAGTAGTGAGTGGGTAGTGAGATTGGGAGATGGCACCGATGAAAGTCATAACAGAATGCTTAAGGCAATTGAAGAACTCTGGAGATATACAGGTGAAATGTTTATCCCAGTTGATTTTGAAAAAGAAATTGGTGTTGATTTTACTAAGATAAAAGAAATGTGGGATGAAAAAGTAATTGCAGTATTTGAAGAAGCTTCTTTAATTCCTCCGCCAATTGGCGAAAATGGGGGTGCTGTATTTATGCAAACAGGCGGCAAAGAAGGAATACATACTGAACATTTAGGTTTTATTCTTACAGAATTACAATATATGCAAAGGACTTATCCGGGTTGTGAGTGGTAGGTGCCTAAACCTGCCTGACGGCAGACAAGACCCCCAAAAGGGAAAAAGAACATGACAACACATGCAATAAATAAAGAAGCAATTTTTGCTTATCTGGATGAAATAAAAGATCCGGAAGTCCCGGTTTTATCAATTATCGACTTAGGGATAGTAAGAGATATAAAAATGAATGAAGATGAAATCGAAATCATCGTCACTTCTACTTATACTGGATGCCCGGCTATGGATATGATAACTGCAAATATTCGAATAGAGCTTGCAACACTTGGGTTTAAAAAAATAAAAATCACCACTGCCCTCTCACCTGCATGGACCACTGATTGGATGAGTGAAGAAGGAAAAAGGAAACTACAGTTGTATGGTATTGCACCGCCCGATAAAAGGTTTTCTATTCCTAAAGATGGCGTGGAATGTCCTCAATGTCATTCAGGCAATACAAGATTAGTTAGTGAATTTGGAAGCACTGCCTGCAAGGCATTATATCAATGTAATGATTGTAAAGAACCTTTTGATTATTTTAAATGTCATTAATCAGTTTGTCTCCATGAAATGGAACCATATTCTTATTATCCTAACATTTCTTACATCTTGAAAACATGAAAGCCGTAAGCTCAATTTAGCGAAAGATTTCTATTCAAAACTTCAAAAAGAAAACATACAGAACTTGCTTAATATAGGATTTGGAACAAGAGGAGATATCGAAATATGGACATATTACTTAAATGCAGATTATGATTCAACTTATGTTTGGACTTATAATTTCAAAATTGACAGCTTTGATTTAATTCCTCACCCCAATTATTTACAATTTAAGAGAGAAATTAATGACCCGCGGGAATTCGTAAAAAATTTAGAAAACAAAAAAAATAAATTAGGCATTAAAGCAATTTTCAATTCGCCTTGGCCAGGGCACTTCGTAAAATTTTTATTCACAGAATCAGAAGCTTTAATATATCAACCAAATGGTTTCGAAATAAATTCTGATTCTAAACAACGTTGGGTTGACGAATTAAACACTGGAATTAGAATTAATCAAAATTGGGTTTATTTAGATTTGTACAAAAAAGAATAATTACTTAAACGCATCCACTTCTCTGTATGCATTCATCAAAGCAATTTCGCCTTCCTTACCTGGTTTTGATTTTCCATGCTCCATGCCCAATAGTCCTTTATATCCCTTGCTATCCAAGTGCCTGAAAATATTTTTATAATTAATTTCTCCGGTGGTGGGTTCTTGACGTCCGGGATTATCGCCCAACTGTACATAAACGGTTTCATCCCATGCCAAATCAATATTGGGAATAAGATTGCCACTGTGAATTTGCACATGATAAACATCAAACAGCATTTTACAGGCCGGGCTATTTACGGATTTTACCATTTCATAAATATTGGGTATATCTGGCAGCACCTGGCTTGGATGATCACGGAAATTCAATGGCTCCAGTAAAAGAATAAGGTTATGCGGAGCCAGTATATCTGTAGCTCTTCTCAAAGTTTCCATCACCCTTGCCTTTTGATAAGCAATGTTCATTGAATGACTGATTATACCCGGTACTACCACCATCCATTTAGCATTACAACGCTTCGCCACTTCCACTGATTCTTTTATCTGGGCAAGAAATTTTTCCTGAATCACTTTATCATTAGTTGTCAGCGATGGTTTTTGCCAGTCAATATCATGTGCAACAAAAACACCCATCTTCATATTCAGCCTGGCCAGTTTTTCTCCAATCTTTTTTTGCATGTCTGCATTCCTTCCCCTCATACCGTTATCTTCCACAGCACGAAAACCATTATCATAAGCAAATTGTATTTGATCTAAAAAACTATCACCTGCATGATTTCTAAACATGCCATCATGAAAAGCATAATCAAGGTTAAACACTTTATTATCTTTTAAATCATTTGCATTTTTAATTTTTGCAAACGAATGAGTGCCGGCAATAGCAGCAGCACCGGTTAAAAAACTATTGCGTAAAAATTTTCTGCGTTCCATATTAAATTATCTTTCGTTCCTAAATGTAAGAAATCAGATTCATGTTGCGATTGATTTTTCTTTTATTATTACCTTTTACTCTTTCAGCCCAACTGAAGCGGTTCCAGTTTTCTGAAAATAAAATGGGGTCTCCATTTAATATCATTTTTTACCATAATGACTCTGCGATAGCTGCACAATTTGCACATAAATGTTTTTTAATCGTTGATTCACTAAATAATATTTTCAGTGATTATAGTACAACAAGCGAAGTTGGAAGACTTGCACTTCAACCAACGGAGAAAGAACAAGAGGTTTCTACAGAGCTATTGCAAATGATACTGCAATCAAAACATGCCTGGAAAAGATCTGGTAAAACATTTGACATCACCATCGGGCAACTTTCTCAGCTCTGGCGAAAAACAAAAAGCGAGAAAAGATTTCCAACTGAAGACGAAGTAAAAAAAGCAAAACAAGAAACTGGGTTTAAAAACCTACGCATCAATATTTCAGCAAATACAATTTCATTTATTAAAAAAAATATGCGTTTCGATTTTGGCGGCATTGTAAAAGGGTATGCTGCGCAAAAAATAATTGATTTTCTCAAATCAAAAAATATTACTCATGCACTGGCTGATGCAGGAGGTGATATCGTGATAAGCGATTCTCCACCAGAAAAAATGGGATGGATTATCGGCATCAATTTACCCGAACAGGAAAATGATCTTTGGGATAAAAAATTAGAATTAAACAATTGCTCTGTCGCCACATCAGGCGATGTTTATCGCTACACTATTCACGATGGGAATAAATATTCTCATATTATTGATCCCCGAACGGGTTACGGAGTTACATCCCAAAGAAATGTAACCGTAATTGCTAAAAACGGGATTACTGCCGACTGGCTGGCAACAGCATGCAGTATTTTATCAATAAAGAAAGCGTTGAAGCTGGCTAAAAAAGAAAATGCGGCATTATTAATCGCAATTTTAAAAGATGAAAAAATCGTTTCGTATAAAACCAAAAATTTTGACAGCTATTTTCAAAAAAATGAACCATAAAACTTTACTAACTTGTCGAACAGAATGAAAACTTTTAAAATTTTACTGTTACTCTTAGTTTCCAAAACTTCATTTGCACAACCGCTTGATTCTTTATTTGTATCGTTTGAGCAAACAATGCCCGGATCGGTGATTAAATTTAAAATGATACCTGTTAAGGGTGGAAATTTTAAAATGGGTAGTCCTGAAACTGAAAACGGAAGAGGGGCAGATGAGGGTCCACAAAAAATATTTTCTATTACTCCATTCTGGATGGGAGCTTATGAAGTAACGCATGATGAGTTTGAACATTTTTTTAAAGATGCTACCGTAAGTCAGAATGCCGGAGCAGATGCTATAACAAGACCAAGCCCTCAATACATTGATCTTTCCTGGGACATGGGACGTGATGGCGGCTACCCGGTAAACAGTATGCAGCAAAAAACTGCTTTGATGTATTGCAGATGGCTCTATAATAAAACAGGAATATTTTACCGGCTTCCTACAGAAGCAGAATGGGAATATGCCTGCCGTGCAGGGTCATCTTCTCAATATTTTTTTGGAGATAATGAAAATGAACTGGAAAAATATGCATGGTATAGTAAGAATAGTAAGAAAGCATATCATAAAGTTGGTCAATTAAAACCCAATACATGGGGCCTGTATGATATGCTTGGTAATGTTGCAGAATGGGTACTTGATCAGTACGATGAAAATTATTATACAAAAATGAAAGATGTAACAACCAATCCTGAATTAAAACCCAAAAGTCGTCATCCAAAACTTTTAAAAGGCGGATCATATGTTGATGAAGCAGCTGAGTTACGATCTGCAAACAGAACAAAATGGTTGCCTGAATGGAACCGTCGTGATCCGCAGATTCCAAAAAGTAAATGGTGGCTTACCGATGCTGCCTTTGCCGGATTCAGAATTGTACGACCTTTGAAACAACCATCACAGGATGAGATAGAAAATTTTTTTAACTTATACCTCTCAAACTAAAAAAAACAATCATGGATAATCAAAACAAAAACTCCCGTCGTGAATTTGTAAAGACTTCTGCTTTGATAACAGGTGGCGTAATGTCAATGCCATTATTTTCAAAAGCAAATTTTTTCAGCGGCGCTGAGAATACAATTAAAATAGCATTGATTGGTTGTGGTGGACGGGGTACCGGTGCAGCTATGCAAGCATGCTTAACAAAGCAAAATGTAAAATTGGTTGCAATGGCTGATGCTTTCCGGGATAGGATAGATAATTGTTACAAGGCATTGACAGTAGAAGATATTAATGAAGGCTCAGGTAATCCTAAAAATGTTAAAAACAGAATTGATGTTCCGGAAGAAAGAAAATACACGGGGTTTGATGGTTATAAAAAAGCAATGGCGCATGCTGATGTTGTGATATTAACTACGCCTCCGGGTTTTCGTCCCATACACTTTGAAGAAGCAGTAAACCAGGGCAAACAAATATTTATGGAAAAACCTGTGGCTACTGATCCGGCAGGAATACAAAAAGTATTAGCTGCTGCTGTGATTGCAAAACAAAAAAAATTAAATGTCGTAGTGGGACTGCAGCGACATTATCAGAATTCTTACCGTGAGTTGTATGCAAAGAAAAATTTGATTGGCGATATTACATCTGCTCAGGCATGGTGGAATAATGATGGCGTATGGGTAAATCCAAGAAAGTATAATCAAACTGAAATGGAATACCAGATGCGCAACTGGTATTATTTCAACTGGCTTTGCGGTGATCATATTACTGAACAGCATATACATAATATAGATGTCATCAACTGGTTCAAAGGTGCCTACCCTGTAAAAGCACAAGGTATGGGTGGCCGCCAGGTACGGAAAGGAAAAGATCATGGCGAAATTTATGATCACCACTATGTAGAGTTTCATTATGCTGATGGTTCCATATTAAATAGCCAATGCCGTCATATACCGGGCACCATGAGTAAGGTAGATGAATTGATTACCGGGACAAAAGGAAAAATTTTCTGTGGCGCTGCAAATATTAAAGATCATGCCGGTAATGTGCTATTTCAATTTGATAATAAGGGAGTGAATGACGATCCTTACCAAACAGAGCATGATGAATTGTTTGCAGCCATTGCAAAAGGGGAATACAAATTTGCTGATGCAGAAAACGGTGCAAAGAGTACGATGACATCTATATTGGGAAGAATGGCAACCTACTCAGGCCAGGTAATGGATTGGGATAAAACCATTG
>JANOFP010000328.1:0-5205 GCA_031413675.1 Bacteroidota bacterium | reverse complement strand
AAACTTTTCAGCGTATTGATATCAACTTTAATGTTTTCCGGTAAGGATGCAAACAATTCGGGTTTGTTGTAATTAGGTTCCCGTGGAACCGGAGCTTCCTGCGAATAGGAACAAACTGAACATACGAACAGCATAATAGCTGCCATTAGTGGCTTTAGGTTTCTCATTGGATTTTAAATTTTAAAGTTTATTAAAACTTTTGTTTATGACAGTTTGATTTTTGAACTGTCATTCTTCACAGGGTTAGGATACGTATGCAAGATTTGCAATTAATTATTTTACGTACAAGAATACGATTACCTAATTGGTATAAATCGGGTGGTAGTACTTTGAAAAAAAACGTAGAAAATAAAATGTGAATCGTAGAAAGGTAAAAAGCCAATCGTAATAATCCGTAGAAAGGAATTGAATCAGTACTGTCCGGTGCTAAGCATTACGAGTGTACATGCATCGATTGCATCGATATTATGTTCGGCTGCAAGTGAAGCCAGTTCAGGGTTTTCGGCGCCGGGATTAAATATTATTCGTTGTGGTTTCAATGAAAGAATATAATCATAATACTCTTTTTGATGCTCTGGGTTAAGATAAAGGGTGATGGTATGAATAGTTGGGAAATCTTTTTTTTCTGTTTCAATCAATACGTCACTAACCGTTCCTTTTCTTTTTCCAATTGCAATTACCGGGTGATGATGATTTCTTAATCGTATAACAGCAAGAAAACTGTAGCGGGCAGGATTGGTAGAAGCACCAAGAACCAATGTTGTCTTTATCATTGTTTAAAGATAATCTACTTTCCTGTTTTAATAAATAGATATTGACTTCGGTTATTCACGATTTAATTTTTTTTTAAAAGAGATAAATTTTAAAAAAATTAAATTTGCTTTTTCATTTTTTTAAATTCAATAATACAGATGGTTATATAAAATATTGCAAGTAGTAAAGAAAAAACCAGCACAAAAAACATCGTCTCCATGCCTGCCATAGAATATTTATCTTCTCCGTCTTGATTTAATGCATATACAAAACCAATAACCGGCAGCAGCAAGCACCAATGATATATTTTTCTTAGTTTGCTTTTCCATTCTTGCTTAACCGGTAAATGAAAAAGCATACTGATGAGTTGGACAAAACCGAGTATAAAAACACCGTACAAGATAGCAGCACTTGCGAATGCATAGCTAAGAACCATTGATAGCATTATGAATGCCTGAAAACCGATGTCTATTGTTTTATATGTTTTCATTTTATTTAAAAAGTTTTATAAGATTATTTACAAACCAGTTTTCTTCTGCTTTAATCATAAGGTCTAACGTCCTATC
This sequence comes from Bacteroidota bacterium, assembly GCA_031413675.1. Classification (GTDB taxonomy): domain Bacteria; phylum Bacteroidota; class Bacteroidia; order Chitinophagales; family Chitinophagaceae; genus VBAR01. The sequence goes on along the minus strand of JANOFP010000328.1, from coordinate 3,886 downwards.
TGCCTGAAGTCCTAAGCGTTTTATACCGCTTATTGTGTCCACAAACGTTTTTACATTCTTATCACGTTTATCGCCATCCACATCTTCTAATTGATCCAATAACTTGAGCATGGGATCCAATTCTCTTTTTTTTCTTTCTTTTACAATCTGCCTCACTACTTTCCAGATATCTTTTTCTGCAATAAAAAATTCTTTACGTTCTCCGGGCAATATAACCCGATCTACCAATCCCCAGTTGATGAGTTCACGAATATTCATATTGGTGTTACCACGGCTGATGTTGAGCCCTTCCATTATATCATCCTGCGTTATGGGATCCGGACTGATGAGTAGCAGTGCATGTATTTGCGCCATGGTACGGTTGATACCCCAATGCGTACCAAATGCTCCCCAACTACTGATGAATTGTTGTTTGGCTTCTATGAGTTTCATAAAACAAAGCTACTATACATGTTTTGAAGTTTCAAAAATTACTGAAAATAAATATTGTGGGGTTTTAAAAACTAATTGGCTGGGTATGGTAGGAGTTGACAAATTTGCCAAATTGAAATCCTGGTTTCCATTGCGGTGAATTTAATATTACTCTTTTTGCTTCTTGGTCTAAAGAAAATTCAACGGATTGAATGATTTGAGGAGCTATTACTTTACCGTCAGAATCTATTATAAAATTAATACGTACCTGACCATGAATATCACTATTTAATGCTCGAGTTGGATAGCTTAGGTTATTCATAAGATATTTTTTCCAACCGTCCATTCCTTTTTTAAATTCAGCTTCTTTTTCGTTAGGATCTAACCCAGATTTTGCAGTATCTTTTGTTTTGATCCATTGACTAATAGCTAAACCATTTTGGTACGTAATTCTTTTTTGTGGATTCAAACTGTCGCCATAATAAAACCAGCTTCCATTTTTAATCCCATTTATGAAATCTCCTGATGAATCTATCTTTCCTTTTTTATTAAAATAGGCATGATAACCATTTGGAATATCGGATTCTTCATTACGATACGATTCGATATAAAGCAATGGCCCTATGTAGTTATAATAATTCCATTGCCAGGTTGTATCATTCATTTTTAATACGTAAATCATATAAACACCCTTATCTATTGTTGTTCCTTTCCAATCTTTATCAAATACATAAAATTTTTCTACAGACTTATTTTTTTGAGCACAAACTGAAAAAGTAAATAAACAATAAATTATTGTTAAGGCAATTTTCATATTGTTTAAAATAATTACCTGCATAAAAAAACACATTTCACGAATGAAGTAGTTTTAGCAATGTGGTAAACTGCTTTTATTTCAAAGCATCATCCCCACCGGGGCTTCCAGATTTTTTTTAAAGGATTGTAGAAACGCAGCACCTAAGGCGCCATCTACACTCCGGTGATCGCAACTAAGTGTTACTTTCATAAAGTTGCTTACTCCAAACCCTTCACCTTTTCTTACAACGGTTTCTTTTATTTTTCCTACAGCCATAATGCAACTGTCAGGTGGGTTGATGATAGCAGTAAACTCTTCAATATCCATCATTCCAAGATTAGAAATGGTGAATGTATTTCCGGAAAATTCGTTAGGCTGTAGTTTTTTATTTTTTGCTTTGGTTGCCAATTCTTTTGTTTCAGCAGCTATCTGAGGGAAACTTTTTTGATCTGCAAAACGGATTACCGGAACAATCAATCCATCTTCTATCGCAACGGCTACACCAATATGTATATGATGATAGCGGCGTATTTTATCTCCCATCCAGCTTGCATTTACAGCAGGATGCTGACGCAATGCCAATGCAGCAGCTTTCAATACAATATCATTAAAACTTACTTTAACCGGACTTGCTTCGTTGAGTTGAGTTCGGAAACTCATGGCATTGTCCATATTAATTTCCATCGTAAGATAAAAATGGGGTGCACTGAATTTACTCTCACTTAAACGTTTTGCAATTATATTTCGAATCTGACTGTTCGGAATATCAGTATGGCCTTCTTCTCCATTTGAAATTACAGACCATGGCAAAATATCAACTCCGCCTTGGGGAGTAGGGTTTGTTGATGGTGCAGATTTGTTATAACTATCAACATCTGCTTTTATTATTCTGCCGCCATCTCCACTTCCATGAAGTGCTTTAATGTCAATGCCTTTTTCTTTTGCAACTTTTTTTGCAAGTGGCGATGCTTTCAGGCGACCATTAGTAGTTGTAGGTTGACTTATGTCAGTGGGTTGAGAGACGCTTGCTTTTTTTAAAGTTTCTTTAGGCAAGCTTGAAGTTGTTGGTTGAACTGTCTTCGCTTGAGCTTCATTTGCTAAATTATTAACTGTAGGCTGAGAACCACTTTTAGCAGCTGCTACAATCTCTTCAACATTTACTTTTCCTTTTTCGCCTATAATACAAAGCAATGAGTTTACTTCTATCTTTTCTCCTACCTGAGCACCTATATATAATAAGGTGCCGTTTTTATAACTTTCCAATTCCATCGTTGCTTTATCCGTTTCAATATCTGCAAGCACTTCACCTTTTTTTATTGTATCGCCAACATTTTTATGCCAGGATGCTATTACACCTTCTGTCATCGTATCGCTTAGTCGAGGCATCAACACAACTTCTTCCATTTTTGAAATATCAATTGAAGAAGATATTTGATCAATGGGTTGATTCGTTGGTTGAGGAGCCGTTTCTTTTTTAGGTTCTTCTTTTGTTGCAGTTGATGCGCCACCTAAGAATGAACTTATATCTTCACCAGGTGTACCAATAATTGCGAGCAAGTCGTTTACCTGAAGTTTACCACCATTTGCAATACCAATATGCAACAGTGTACCATCTTTATAACTTTCCAATTCCATGGTAGCCTTATCGGTTTCCACTTCGGCAAGTAGGTCGCCTTTTTTTACTTTATCACCAACATTTTTATGCCAGGCAGCTATCACCCCTTCTGTCATGGTATCACTTAAGCGAGGCATTAATATTACTTCAGCCATAATCTTATTGCAGATTTAAGATTTTAAATTTCAAATTTAAACTGCCCGAAATTAAGGCAAAATGTGGAATTAACTGCGGAGTGTAATATTGGGTTGCTGTGAAGCCAAAACTCAATAATCCAACTCCAATTTCAATCGTTCCTTTAATTCTTTTACCAACGGGTATTGCTCGGCTAGTTTTATAAACTGTTCACGGGAAGTAAGTGGAGCATCTGTTTTTGGATTCAGTTCTTTGTTTTCTTCCATTACTACGTAAAACTGTAATAAACTATTCTGTAGTTTAATTTTTAAAAAATCAGTTGCTTTTAAACCGGTGGTTTCTATAAAACGGAACTGAATATTATTTCCGGCTTTTGCAAAAAACATATTTGCATTTACAATATGCAGTGTAGCCATTTCAAAATTTTGACCCGCTGCATTTTTCTGATCTTTTAATAGTTGTGCAAATTCATTCCATGCCCGTTGCAGGCTTTCCATTTCCAAAGGTTTTGCGATAGTAGTTTTATCTCCGTTGGTTTGTGTTTTGTATTGATCCTGAATTTTTTTAAGAGCTGAAAGCTTGGGATTGGGAGTTGGCTTGCCATCCGAAATTTTAGCGTAGGATGGTTGCTGGTTGGAACTTGTTGATTGGAGATTTCCTGATTGTTCAATCATTTCTTCTTCTACCAAACTTAATACAGGTTCATTTCGTTTTGACGAAGTTTCAATTATCAGTTTTGCGCCACTTAATGCTGATTGCTGACTGCCGATTGCGGACTGCTGACTACCGACTGCTGTCTGCCTGAACTCTACTGGTGCTATTATTCTAAATGCAACCGGCTTATCAGCATCAATCAGTTTTTTTTTACTCAAGCCATTCGTTTCAGCTGTTAGTTCTAATGCCTGGTGCAGGTAGCAGAGTTTGATAAT
>JANOFP010000327.1:0-1749 GCA_031413675.1 Bacteroidota bacterium | reverse complement strand
CAATTCATGAAGATAATCTTAGATGGACTCATGTAAGTGATTTGCAATTTTGGAGTAATGCCGCTGCACAACTTTATAAAGTGGGGAGCATACCACAAAATTTCCTGGTTGATCCTGATGGAAAAATTGTAGCAAAAAATTTAAGAGGTCCGGAGTTAGAATCTAAGTTGTGCCAGTTATTGGGTTGTAATTAGTCAATAGTGAATAGTCAATAGTGAGTAGATAATAAAAGTCCTTCAATAAAAGAAAACATTGATTTTCTTATTAAGGCTGATTCCAACTTACCTTAAGCATTTGATGGAAAGCCCAATTCCCAATTCCCAATTCCTAACCCCCAACCCCAACTCCTAATTCACATCCTTCCCATCTTTTAATTTCTGAATAATCGTTTCCACATTTGTTTTTTGTGGTGCTGGTGCTATTGGTAATGCCTGTTGTGCATACTTCAATGCATTTTTAAAATCACCCAAACCGGAATAACCTCTGGTAAGCCCCATCAATGTGGTAAATGTATTTGGGTTTTTATCATAATTCATTTTAAAAACTTCAAAGGCGTCTTTATACAATTTTAACCCGAGCAATTGTCTTGCATACTGATGTATTTCATTCATATTTCCAAGGGGCAACGCTTTTTTCATCGTTTCAGCTGCTTCAGCATTTCGTCCAAGTTTTTGAAGTATCTGTGCTTTGGTACTCCACGGTTGAAAAATTCTTTCACCACCAAATGACCCGCCTGTTGCTGTATCGGCCCATTGTAAAGCCTGTTGTAAGTTTGTATTATTCTGAACACACCACAGTGCAGCCTGATCCCAGCTTTCCCATAAAAACCCTCTTTCCGTTCTTAATTCTTTTCGGAAAGATTCGAGTTGATTTTTTATATTATCTACTTCTACATTAAAACTAAACATCAATTTTTCCCAGGATAAATTTATAGTGGCACTGTTATCTGTTTCATTTGCAAAATCATATTTCAACCATTCAATTGATTTGTCTAACACAATTGGTTTTACTTTTATACGTAATGCATCTTCTTTATCATCATAAAAATAACTACCCCAGGATGTGGAATTTTTAGAAAAGATAAGTATGCTTTCGTTTGGATCATAAGCCAGAAAAAATCCATATTTACCTGCCGGTAAATTTTGTCCGTTTATTTTTACATCCGTGGAAAATTCAATTGTTGTGTTTTCATTTGCTCCAGCTCTCCAGGGTGCGTTTTTGCTGCTTCCAAATTGTTGATCTATAAAACCAGTGTGTACAAGCTGTCCCCATATTTTTCCTTCACGACCTTTCACTCCGGGTCTATCGTAATTGATAGCAATTTTTGTTAACCCGATTTGCTCACCAACTATCGCTTTTTTATTGCCTCCACTTGGTGATACGGTTAGTGGTATTTGAGAATTTGAATCAAGAATAGTTGCGAATAAAATTGAAAAAATTAGAATGCGTTTCATTGTAATTGATTTGAAAGCAAGCTACATCAAGAATATTTTAAAGCTATTTTTTTTTGGATAAAAGCAATAAATAAGAGATGACGATACGATAAAAAGGATATATGGCAAGCTTATTTCCAAGGTTAAGATTTTTATTGAGTATGAAGTCATTAAAGAAATTACTAAACTGAAAATATGGAGTATTACGAAGCGGCAATTAGGAAACTACTCTTTTTTTGAGTTCAGTATTCTTTATACTCGTAATTTTTTATTATAGCTGTTAATTTTATGACTGTATCCTACGTATTAACTAAAC
>JANOFP010000326.1:0-8745 GCA_031413675.1 Bacteroidota bacterium | reverse complement strand
ACACCGGTTTTCACACGGGTAGTACATACAGAACCGGGTCCGATTCCAACTTTAATAATATCTGCTCCTGCAAGCAAAAGTTCTTCCACCATTTCACCGGTTACTACATTTCCGGCAATAATTACTTTCGCTGGATATTTATTCCGGGTGGCCTTTACAAAATCTACAAATTTTTCTGAGTACCCATTTGCTACATCAATACAAATAAAACGTAAAGATGTGTTTTGTTTTAAAATAAGATCGAGTTTGTTTGCATCTGATTTACTAGTCCCTGAACTTATTGCAATATGATCCGTAATGGCTTTTCCACCATTTTGCATAAATTTTTTCCATTGAGTGGGTGAGTAATGTTTATGTATGGCTGTAAATAGTTTAAAGGTTGCAAGTACGTTTGCCATTTCGAAAGTACCAACCGTATCCATATTTGCCGCCATAATGGGTATGCCCTCCCAGGAAGTTTCACTATGCAGAAATTTAAATTTTCTTGTTAAAGAAACTTCTGATCTTGAACTGAGGGTAGAACGTTTTGGCCTGAGCATTACATCTTTGAAGCCAAGCTTAATATCAGATTCAATATGCATAAATTATTTTTTAGTATACAAAACTATCAAACAAAAAGCAGTTCTGCATTTGTTTATAAATCGGATGAATCTCACAATAAATAAAAAGAAAACTTCAGAAGTACAAAAATAGAATGAAAGGATATTAAACATCACCTTCGTGAAAGGATAATTCAAGTTTCAAAAGTTTTGATTTCACTTTTCTGTATTTCACACCTGATTTATCCAGCATAAACTTAGCGGCTTTAAAAATGTCATTGCCTTCGTATTTATCCGAGAGATAAATTACTTCTGTAATGCCGGATTGAATAATTGCTTTCGAACATTCATTGCAAGGAAAAAGTGCTGTATAAATTTTACAGCCTTTCAAATCCATGCCAATATTATTCAAAATAGCATTTAACTCAGCATGGCAGATATAAGGATATTTTGTGTTTAGAAAATCTCCCGTCTTCTCCCAGGGAAATTCATCATCATCACAACCGATAGGCAAACCATTATAACCGGCACCTACAATCTTGTTTTTTTTCATTTACGATACAGGCACCTACCTGTGTGCTTGGGTCTTTGCTTCGCATGGCAGATAGCAGTGCTACTCCCATAAAATATTCATCCCAGGAAATATAGTCTTGACGTTTTTTCAAAATCGGCTAATTTAGAGTTTGAAAATAATAATTACTTCACAAACGATTTTTCTTTTAAGGCAATAATGGGATACTCTTTCTATGTCTTAATTTTTTATAGTTAGTTATCATTCGTATTTGTAATAAAACAATATCAGCGATGCAGATGCTGTTGTAAATGTAAACCTTTAAAGAAAAATGGTAGCAACTATGAAGTCATTAAATATTTCTGTTCGGTATACTGAATACTCAGGTGTAAATCATAACAGTTGGAAAATGCTTTTAGAGAGCCTGATTTATTGAGTTGGATTTTTTTGAAGAAACTTAAGTAATAAAAATGTGACTAGTACTAAAAAAGTCCCCCGATATTTATCGGGGAGCTTTTTTGTGCCCGAGACTGGAATCGAACCAGCACATCCTTGCGAACGGCAGATTTTGAGTCTGCTGCGTCTACCAATTCCGCCACCCGGGCAGCCTGTCCCGATTTTTCGGGAGGGTGCAAATGTAAAGTGTAAATGGTAAAATGTAAAATTTAAAATTGCGATTAACCAGTTTATTTTTCCAGCTGATTTTTAATCCGATCAAGATATTTTTTTTTGTAATAATATTCTTTTACTTGCAGCAATTCTTTTTGGGAAGTAATACCTTCCTGATAATGCTCCACAATTTGCTTAACAGGTTCATATATCCTGATTTGAAGTTTTTTAATATCCGATTTCAGATGTAAAACAACATCTGGATCGTCTGCATCCATTAGTTGTTCATTTAACGACATTATATCTATCAAAAACGATGCGGGAAGTTCATACTTTTCTTCATCCTGTAAAAGATTTTTTAGTTGTAGTACATACTTGATTGTTTCATCCGGGTTTTGAAATGTTTTAAAAGCTTTATTAAGATTAGCTGAAATTTCCAGTGAATGTCGTTGCTCACCCGGTGTCGCATTTGAATAATAGTCTGGATGAAATTGTTTACTCAAATCAAAATATTTTTTGGGTAAATTAGTCTTATCAACATTTAACTGTACGGGTATGCCAAATATTTCAAAGTAGTTCATTTGATAAAATTTAAAATAGTGACTGGCGAATAGACGGGCACTGTTACATTTGAAGAGTATCTAAAATCAAAAGAATTCCAAAATTCGATGATAGTCATTGACTTCCGGTACAGGTAATGACAATCGTAGAACTGCTGCAAATTACATTGATGTGATCTCATATACAGTTAAATTATAATTTTAGATTGTAAAATTATCCACTCCTGAGTTGAGAATTTAAAACCGGCATAGAAAATATTCTATCGTGTTAATTGTTTCTTGCATTTTGGAATTGATTTCGAACCCTTTTTTTTGTAAAATAATATAGCAGCATCATTAAAATTGTACTAAAGGCTACCCATCGCCACTGTAATCCATGTTTGATGGGATAATAATTGCCAATAGAAACGAAATTTGCCCAATTGCTGGGTAGCTTGAAATTTTGATCCAAAGTTGTATTGCGAAGCAGATCTATTTTTGCTTTTTGCAACGCCACATCCGGAGAAAATCCACGGGATAGATAATAATGTAATTTGGAAAGGATAATTGATGTTGATTGATCGTTCGCTTTCCAAAGCGATGTAATAATATTAGAACAACCGGCCTGCTTAAATGCATTACACAAATTCAGGAGGCCTTTGCTTTTTTCTGATTGTTCATACATGGTTTGAGCTGCACTTAGGATTACAAGTCTTGTACTGTCGAGATGCAGTTTGTAAATTTCATTTACATACAATTTGTATATCGAATCATTTTGTGTAGGATAAAATGCAATATAGGATTGCATCGGTTGCTTATTATCGAGCAGCGAATAAGTTGCTAAATGTAAAATGCCATGTGAATTTACACGAGTTAAAAAATTTTGTTTTGTTGCCGATGAATCGCTGTAAAGCTCCCCAGGCAAGTTTTTAACCTCTTTTTCTGATTCTGATAGCCTTGGATAATAAATTGTACTATCTGTATAGCTGCTTTTTGAAAAGGGGGTAAATGCAAGTGTGCTTTGATCATTTAGTGTTTGTTTTTTATCAAGTAGCAACGCAGTACTATATAAATATTGGATTGAGAATTTTTCGATGAGGTATTTATTATCACTATCCAATAAAATATCAAAAGGCAGTGAAAGTAATTCAGCATCCGGAATGATGATTATTCTTTTAACAGAGGATAATTTTTGCTGAATTGGTGCAATTAAAAGAGTATATAATTCTGAAGCATGGATGGAAATTTGATTCTGGGGAGCACTTGAATTTCGGTAAATCATTTTACAAAGTGAATCAATTCGCTGATTAAAAAAGTAGTTGATTGGGTTTTTAACGTAGGTGAAGCTATTTTTGGTTATTACGAAAGTTATCAGGTCAGGCTCGGACAGATGATAGGAAAGTAATGCTGTATTTTCGTCAAGCGTTTTCTTTACAGATTCAAGAGAAGGTATCTGGTTTAATAAAACTTTGGAATTTACTGGATTGCCCGCTTCTGCTTTTTCATCGTTTATTGAAAGGAGATTCGCTTTATTTATCTGGTCGTAATAATAAATGGACTCCAGGTCCTTTTTCTTTTTTGAAATTTCGTATAATAGAATACGAGCTGCTATCTCTTTTTTAAAACTGTAATTAAGCAATGAATCTGCCGATTTTATTTTGTTTTGGGCAATACCAATAAGAACGATAGAAAATAAAAATAGTGTTATCGAAATACGAAGCATAGAAAGTTGTTGTACACTCCAAATATAAACGACTAAAAATTGGTAATAACATTTATTATAACACAGTTTTTGTGTTAAGTCTTATAAACTGCATCTTTGTCATCGTTTTCAAATAGTAAAAATTGATATGATTAGAATTGGACTTATAAGAGAAGGTAAGCAGCCGGCAGATAACCGGGTAGCATTGATACCGGCACAATGTAAATGGATTTTAAAAAATAGTAATGAAATAAAAATATTAGCCCAACCATCTGCCATCCGGTGTTTTAGTGATAAAGAATATTTATCAGCCGGAGTTGAAATTTCTGAAGACTTATCTGACTGCGATATTTTATTTGGAATAAAAGAAGTGCCGGTTGAAATGCTGCTACCGGGTAAAACATACCTGTTTTTTTCTCATACCCGGAAAATGCAACCGCAAAACAGCAGGATGCTGAATGCTATTTTAAAGAAAGATATTACGCTTATTGATTATGAATGCATGGAACATGAAGATGGACAGCGTATTATTGGATTTGGTTTTTTTGCCGGCGTAGTAGGTGCACATAATGGAATGATGGCATATGGCAACCGTACCGGTTTATATAAACTGGATAGAGTATTTAAGCAAAGAAGTTTTCGTGAGTTAATACATGTATATTTTGGATTGAGGTTGCCAAATGTGAAAATCGCAGTTACGGGTTCGGGACGTGTAGCCCATGGCATTTTAGAAATAATGAATCTCATGGGCATTCATGAAGTGGAGCCAGATGAGTATATGAGAAGAAGGTTTTCTTATCCGGTTTATACGCAGTTGAAAGGAGCTGATTTGTATGAAAATAAAAATTCAGGAAAATATAGCCGTATTGATTTTCATGAAAGCCCTGAAAATTATAAATGTAAATTCTTGCCCTATGCAGCAGAGACAGATATTTTAATGAATGGTGTATTTTGGGATAAAAATGTGCCAAAACTTTTCGAAAAAGAAGAAATAACTAAAGATACATTTATCATAAAAACAATTGCGGATATTACCGATGATAAAGATGGTTCTGTTCCAATCAATTTAGGCGATCAAAATCTGGAAGAACCAATTTATGGAGTTGATAGAAAAAGTTTTGAAAAAACAGAACCTTATTTGCCGGGTTCTATTGACATCATGGCTGTTGGCAATTTGCCAAATGAATTGCCCAGAGATTCAAGCCGATATTTTGGGGAACAATTAATCAAGTTTGTGTTTGAAGATATTATTAAAGGAGGCTCTGAAATAATAGAACGGGCTACTATTGTTAAAAATGGCAAACTCTCAAAGCATTTTGAATATTTGAAAGAGTATGCAGGAAATTAATTACAATACCTGTTTGCCCTGAAAATAATCCAGAAGTTTTGTCCGGAAAAGATATTCATATTTCGATTGTGCCAGATTAATCTTTGTTCTGTCAAGATTATTTTTACTGATTAAATATTCAGCTGAATTAATTACACCAGTATCAAATCGTACTTCAGCAGCACGGAATGATTCTTCAAAATTTTTCACCTGCTCACTTAATACTTTATAGCGGTTGAAAGAAGTTGTCATATTCAAATAAGTCTGTTCAATATTTTGTTTCAGCTGAAGTTTTGTATTATCAGATTCCAATTGAGTGTTTGATAAATTAATTTTTGCAAGTTTAACCCGGTTTTTAGTTTGAAAACTGTTGAATAATGGAATCTGCATATTGATGCCAACAAATGTTCCAAGATTATTATTCAACTGTTTGGTGTATCCTGTTTTTGAGAATGAATAATTTTGCTGCTGCAATAAAACAGGATTCTGGTTTCCATTTATTATAACATAACTTCCTGTTTGTTCCTGTGTAATAGTTGTTGGTGTCAGCGTTTGTGCAAGGCTGGAATAACTGCTGCCCAAATTTCCACCCAGGCTAAGTGTTGGATAAAATCCCGACTTTGAAATTTTAATTCCTTTCTCAGCACTTTTTATTTTTAAATCGTTAGCTTTTATCAAAGCAAGGTTTTGTAACGATGTTTGATATACATCAGCAGCGCTGCCTGCATATTTTGACGAAGGTATTTCTATGTCGGTTTTTTCTAACTGTAATCCGTTGTTGTAATCAATATTCATCAACTGGCACAAACTCAGTTTAGATTGCTGTAATGTATTCTCAGAATTTATAATTGAGATTTCTTCATTGCCCAGTTGTCCTTTCAAATCTGCCAGTAAATAATTAGCAGCAGCTCCTTCTTTAAACAAAATTCCCATTCGTTCAACTTGCTTTTGCGTAACATCTCTCTGCGCTTTGGCTGTAGCCAATACATCTTCATTACTTAAAACCTGCAGGTAAGCTAATATTACATTGAGTATAAGATTATCCATTGACTGCTGTAAATCCATTTTTGCAGCTTCATGGCTGAAGTTATTTTGCTTTATAAGATTTTGCAGACGCATACCATTAAATAAAATTACACCACTGCTAAGCCCGACATTGGAAGAAGTCAACTGCTGGTTGATATAACTATTGGTTAACGGGTCCACATTTCGTCCCTGGTTAAAACCATAGCCGAAATTCCCGTTCAGGTCAGGAAGTCGGTTTGCTTTGGCCTGTTTCAGGTTTACTTCAGCAACATCTGCCTGCAAGCCTGATTGCTTTACCTGTATATTATTTGCCAATGCAGTTTCGATACACTGTTTCAATGACATTTTATTGTCCTGTGCTGTCACATTACCTGCAAAAAATAAAAACACAACGTTGAAAATTATGATACGCATTTCTTTTATTTTAAAAATTTCAATTTGTAGTACTACTTTGAACCCCCCTTTGGGGGGCAGGGGGGCTTTCAATTCTACCATCCAACAGGTTTATGATTCTTGAACCATACCCGGCATTTTTTTCTGAATGGGTAACCTGTATGATCGTTACTCCTTCATTATTCAATTGTTTAAACAAATCCATTATTTCTTCGCCTTGTTTAGAGTTTAGATTTCCAGTTGGTTCATCGGCTAATAGCAATTTTGGTTTTGCAATCAAAGCTCTTGCAATACCCACTAATTGTTGTTGCCCACCTGAAAGTTGTGCAGGGAATAAATCTTTCTTGCCAACAATATTAAAACGGTCAAGCATATCAGCTACCATGGCTTTACGTTCAGAGCCTTTTAAATCCTGGTAAATAAGCGGCGTTTCAATATTCTCATAAACAGTTAGCTCATCAATCAAATGATATTGTTGAAAAACAAAACCAATATATTGTTTATATAAATTGGCTCTTTGTTTCTCCTTCATTTTATGTACACTCTCATGCAGAAAATGATATTCTCCTTCATCAAAACCATCCAGCATGCCAATTACATTGAGCAAGGTGGATTTGCCGGAACCTGATGGCCCCATGATGGAGATAAATTCTCCCTGCTCTACTTCAAAGTCAATATCCTTTAACAGAAAGACCCTGTTGCCGCCAACATTTACCCATTTGAAAATTTTCTTCAGATTTAATAGCATGTTTTTATTTTTTATTATTCTGTTCTTAAATTTTTTACTGCATTATCTTTTGCCATTTTATATACCTGTAACCCGATTAATAAAAGCGTAATAAATCCAATCAGGCTGATAGCAATTATAAAAGGTTGTGAGGTAATAGATATCCGGTAAGAATAATTATTAAGCCATCCACGCATGATATACCATCCGGCCAGACAGGCTACTGCTCCGGCCATCAGTATGATAACTACAAATTCTTTCACAAAAAGTAACATGATATTCATTAATGATGCTCCTAATACTTTACGAACACCGATTTCTTTTATTCGTTTATGAATGCTTAGAGAAACAAGCCCTAATACGCCCAGTAAAGCAATAATCAAAGAAAGGAATGTAGCTGTATATGCGGCTTTTTTTAGCTGAATCTCGTTTACATATAGTTTTTTTAACGTATCGTCCATAAAATTATATTCAAAGGAACTGCCCGGCAGCAGGGCTGCCCATTTCTTTTGTATTGCTTCAATCGTTGAGTTTATATTTCCGGGTTTAATTTTAAATGAAAGAAACCGGTAACTATTTACCCTTTTTATATTAAAGAAAATAATTGGAGGAATTTGTTCCTGCATCGAGCCAAAATGAAAATCTCCTGTTACACCCTGGATAGTATATAATGTATTATCGCCGGGTATTCTCACCTGCTGATTGATGGCTTCTTCATTATTTTTCCAGCCCATTGCCAGTACTGCTTTTTCATTCAATACTATTTTTGATGAATCTACAGCTCCGCTGCTTTTAATAAATGAACCTGCTTTTAAAGATATCTGATAAGTTGAAAGATAATGCTCATCAGAAACCAATGCCTGCATAGGTATTGCCCGGGTTGAATCAGATCCGGGTTTATAAACTCCTGCCTGCCCGCCATTATTCCCATTCGGAATTTCATAGGAAAGGGAAACATCACTAATCTGGGGCAATGCAGCAAATTCATTACGTACGATTTCCATTTTTTGTACTCCGACTGATGACCAATCCCTGGGAACCTGCGCTGAAACAATATACTCTTTATTGTAGCCTAAACTTTTACTGAAGAAATATGCTACCTGTTGTGTAACAATTGCCGCCGCAATCAAAACAATAATAGCAATTCCAAATTGAAAACCGACTAATGATTTACGAAGGAAAACAGACGACTTTACAGTTTTTAATTTCCCTTTGAGGGAATCAACTGATTTAAGAGATGATAACATAAAAGCCGGGTATAAACCAGCCAGCAAACCAACAACCAATACTATCACTATGGGTATAAAAATAAATTGCAGAGGGAAGGCTGACAATGCAGGAATATTCTTACCCACTAATTGTTCAAATATGG
>JANOFP010000325.1:0-10214 GCA_031413675.1 Bacteroidota bacterium | reverse complement strand
GCTCCATATTAAATAGCCAATGCCGTCATATACCCGGCACTATGAGCAAAGTGGATGAACTGATTACCGGAACAAAAGGGAAAATTTTCTGTGGTGCGGCTCATATAAAAGATCATGCAGGTAATGTGTTATTCCAGTTTGATAAAAAAACTGAAAATGATCCATACCAGACAGAGCATGATGAATTGTTTTCAGCCATTGCAAAGGGGGAATACAAATTTGCTGATGCAGAAATAGGCGCAAAAAGTACTATGACATCTATATTAGGAAGAATGGCTACCTATTCGGGACAAGTAATGGATTGGGATAAAACCATTGCATCCGGTATCAGCATAATGCCAAAAACATTTGATTGGAATGCAATGCCACCAATTGTTCCGGATGAAGATGGTAGATACCCGATAGCAATGCCGGGTAAAACAAAATATTTTTAATTCCTGATAAAAATTTTTTCATGTCTTCCATTTTATTTGAAATAAAAAACTCCATTGCTTTCATTACACTTAACCGGCCAGATAAATTAAATTCATTTAACCGGGAAATGGCTTTGTTGATCCAGAATAAACTGGATGAATGTAAAAGCAAGGATGTGAGATGTGTTTTTATTACCGGTGCTGGTAAAGCGTTTTCAGCCGGTCAGGATTTAGCAGAAGTGGTTGACCCGGACGGTCCGGGTATGAATAAAATTCTAAGCGAACATTTTAACCCGATTGTATCAAGAATAAAAAGATTAGAGAAACCTGTAATTGCTGCAGTGAATGGTGTGGCAGCAGGTGCCGGTGCTAATATTGCTTTGTGTTGTGATATTGTTGTTGCTACCGAATCAGCTTCTTTTATGCAGGCGTTTTCAAAAATTGGATTGATACCAGATAGTGGAGGTACACATACATTGCCAAGATTAGTTGGTTGGCAAAAAGCAAGTGCATTGATGATGCTTGGCGAAAAAATAACAGCGACAGAAGCGGAGAGGATAGGTATGATTTATAAAATATTTCCCGATGAAAATTTTATGACCAGTGCAATTCAGATTGCAGAATACCTTTCTCAAATGCCGACTAAAGGGTTGGCTTTTACAAAACAATTATTGTCCATGTCATTTATAACCACTTTTGATGAACAATTGCAGGATGAAGATATTTTTCAGCAGAAAGCAGCAGCTACAAAGGATTTTAAAGAAGGAGTGCAAGCATTTTTAGAAAAAAGAAAACCAATTTTTAAAGGCGAATAATTTTTTTAAATAATTCTATTATGAGTAACCGCAGAAAATTTTTACAACAATCCGCAATGATTACAGGAGGTAGTCTCTTGTTTTCTTCTTTTTCAAATAAATCCTTTGCATCTTTTAAAAATAGTATCGGTGCAAATGACCGGATGAATATTGGAGTAATAGGAATAAATGGAATGGGCTGGAGTAATTTTAAAGCAGCCATAAAGATTCCGGGAGTAGAATTAATAGGCTTATGTGATTCGGATAAGAATGTGTTGGATAAAAGAATGAGTGAACTGGCCGTTTTGAATATTGATAAAAACAAAGTAACAGCATACAGCGATTACAGAAAATTATTAGAGAATAAAGATATTGATGCAGTCATCATTGGCACTCCCGATCATTGGCATGCTTTGATAATGATCCATGCATGTGAAGCAGGCAAACATGTATATGTAGAGAAGCCTGTAGGCAACTCTATTGGAGAATGTACGGCAATGGTAGCTGCGCAAAAAAGATATAATAAAATGGTACAGGTAGGTCAATGGCAAAGAAGCCAACAACATTTTCAAAATGCTGTGGACTTTGTTCAGACTGGCCAATTAGGAAATATAAGAACAGTAAAAGTTTGGTGCTATCAGGGATGGATGAAACCAGCGGCGGTTGTTCCTGATTCTATGCCACCAACAGGAGTAGATTATAATATGTGGCTTGGACCAGCACAAAAAAAAATGTTCAATGCAAGCCGTTATCATTTTAATTTTCGCTGGTTCTGGGATTATGCCGGAGGGTTAATGACCGATTGGGGTGTTCACTTATTAGATTATGGTTTACTTGGAATGAAAGCTTCGTTACCCAAAACCGTTGTTTCGTTGGGTGGAAAATTTGCTTATCCTGAATTAGCGGAGGAAACTCCCGATACACTTACTGCATTGTATGAATTTGATGGGTTTAATTTAGTATGGGATTCTGCAATGGGAATTGATAATGGCTCTTATAACCGGGATCACGGTATTGCATATATTGGCAATAACGGCACCTTGATATTAAACCGCGGCGGTTGGGAGGTAATAGAAGAAAGACAAAGCAAAAATAAATCGGTAAAGCCTTTAGAAAAATCAATGGACAACGGTTTAAATAATCACATGCAAAACTTTTTTGATGCGATTAAATCAAATAACCAGGCATTGTTGAAATGCCCGATTGCGGATGGAGCACATATCGCCACCGTTGCTCAAATGGGAAATATCAGTTACTTAAGTAATCAGCGGCTGGCTTGGGATAAAATCAATAATAAGTTCACAGATAAAAAAATAAATGCACAATACCTGATGAAACAATATCACAATGGATACGCATTACCTAAAATTTAAATTGGTAAAAAAATTTAATGAAAAATGAACTTTCAAAAAAGGTTGTAAGCCACATGATGGAAAACGATTTGTTTTCACAATGGCTGGGAATAGAAGTGCTGGAGATAAATGAAGGCTACAGTAAAATAAAAATGACAGTACGTAAGGAAATGATTAATGGATTTGGGATTGTACATGGTGGCATCGCTTTTAGTCTGGCAGACAGTGCTTTTGCTTTTGCATGTAATAACAGAAATGTTTTATCAGTTGCTTTAGATACGGCTATAAGTTTTATTAAACCTGTGCATATAGATGATATACTGACAGCAGAAACAAAAGAAATACATAACGGGAAATCAACAGGGCTTTATCATATTACAATTACAAATCAAAAAGAACATGTAGTTGCTGTATTTAAAGGGACTTGTTACAGAACAGATAAATCATTATTGCCTTCATCTCGTAGTTCGGCTTAAAAAAGTAACAGCACCCAAGAGGAGTTTTTATATAGTAGAAACCCTTATTCATGACTTCTATGATTGAAAAAGAACTTTTCTGAGTAATTAATTTTCAGGGTTTAAAAAAAATCCCGCCGGCCATAAAAATTAATTTTTCTCGAAAACAAATTGTTGTAACTTAAACTTGTCTTTGTTTTACATAAATTAAAAACCAAGTGTATGAGAAAAAATTTACTCACTGCTGTTCTTTTTACTACCACCATTTTATCTTCAACTATTATTAATGCTCAATCTGCCGATCGGTTTGCTTATGCCATTACGGATATAGTCAAAGAGGGTGCCGGATGGAATCATTTGAGAAAATTAGATTTGCATTCAGGAAAGTTTTCTGAAATTATTCTGAATGGAAATGAAATAAACCAGGTAGCATATGATGCAATCACCAGAAAACAACTCAATGCTTTTCCCGTAGAAAATCAATACCGCTTTAATACACAGCCTGCATTCAGTAGTGGTGTGGCAGCAATGGCTTATGACAAAAAAAATAACCGGATCTGGTTTACACCTATGTTTATCGATCAGTTGCGTTTTATTGATTTAAGAACAATGAAAGTTTTTTATGTTACAGATAATGCGTTTACCGGTTCACCAAGTAAAAATGCAGATCAGAGTAATATTGTAACGAGAATGGTAATTGCAGACGATGGTTATGGATATGCACTGACGAATGATGGAAACAATCTGATTCGCTTCAATACAAAAAAATTAACAATTACTAATCTTGGTACATTAACGGATGCTCCGGAGAATAAAGGCGTATCCATTCACAATTCATGCAGCAGCTTCGGCGGCGATATGATTGCAGACGATGAAGGAAATCTGATAATTGTTTCAGCCCGCAATACAGTTTTTAAGGTAAATATTAATTCAAAAGTCGCAACCTTATTGGGTGTGGTAAAAGGCTTGCCACAAAATTTTACATCAAATGGTATGGTGGTTGATGATCAAAACCGGATTTTAATAAGCAGTGCAAGCAATGGCGAATCCTGGGCCTTGCTTGCTTTAGATAATATGACTGCAACCCCCTATAAACCCGAAGGCGGTGTATGGCGCAGTTCCGATTTGGCAAATAGTAATATTCTACAAACAAGAAATACATCAACTCCAAAACAGGAAATAATTACTCGTACAATACCAAATGACGACAACAGCAATAAAATACTAGTTTATCCTAACCCGGTAAATGATAATCGGTTTACTGTTCAATTCAATCAGATGGATGCAGGCGTATATATGATGACTCTAAATGATGTAATGGGTCGTCAGGTAGTAAGCCGTTCCGTAAATATTAGTGGAGTAGAGCATGCTGAAACAGTAAACTTAAGTAGCGTAATTGCAAAAGGCGTTTATCTGATAAAACTTTCAGCACAAAATAGCAGACAGGTTTATACCAAAAAAATAGTGGTGCAATAAATTTAACCATTTACTGCGCTTCAGCGCCATCCGCCAAAAGGCGGATGGCGTTTTTTTTATTCCTCAAACCTTAAAACCAAAAGAATGCTTAATCGAACATTGAATATTATATGTTGAATATTTAATACTCTGAAAGAAACATTCAACATTCAATTCTCAACAAATAATTTTCAAGTATTAAAAACTAAAACAAGAGCTCCAAATTCCCAATTACCTATTTGCGATCGTCTTTCCAAACCAACTTCACCAGTTTTGAATTTTTTAAAAAGTCGGTACATTTAAAATCGCCCTGCCCGGCAAAGCCGCCAGTTGGTGCACAAACATATTGGCAATTTTCATCAAACAATAAATTAAAAAAATCGCAGCAATCGGAACTGAAGAGGAAAACTTTTTTATTGTTATAAGTATATTCAGTTACTTCCGCCGGAGGGTTGAAGCGGGGCAATTTTTTTATTGAATCAATCTTTGCCTGAATGCAAACGGGAATTTTATTCATATCTCCGGATTCAGGGACTGTAGTTTCAGATGCTGCCTTCTTTCTTGCTTTCTTCTCTTCGCAGGTTTCGCTTATTAGCAGCGGAAATAATAAAATCAGTAATAAAGCTCTCATAAAAATATTATTAGGGTATGAAGGTATATTTTTGCCGCCGAAAGATAATCAGAAAGGTTATTTTAGATTTAAAACTAGCGGATAGGGGCACAATAAAAAAATATACCATTGGAGAAATCAAACTTTGTAGATCAGATCAGAATTTTTTGCAGAAGCGGTCATGGTGGTCCGGGGATGCGGCATTTTATGCAAAATAAGTTTACAGCTTTGGGCGGTCCCGATGGCGGTGATGGTGGCCGTGGTGCTCATATCATTTTAAGAGGCAACAGTAACCTTTGGACATTATTGCATCTTCGCTATTATAAAAATGTATTAGCAGAAGACGGCGAAACAGGCGGTAATAATAATCGCCATGGCAAAAATGGAAAAGACATAATTATTGATGTGCCACTTGGAACGATTGCAAGAAATGACGAGACCGGTGAAAAAGAAGCCGAGATATTGGAAGATGGTCAGGAGTTTATTTTACTTACTGGTGGTAAAGGCGGATTGGGTAATTCTCATTTTGCAACTTCAACCAATCAGGCACCTGAATATGCGCAACCGGGTTTATCAGGAAGTGAGGGTTGGAAGGTGCTTGAATTAAAAGTATTAGCAGATGTTGGATTGGTTGGTTTTCCCAATGCAGGCAAATCAACTTTACTTTCTGTAATTACTGCTGCCAAACCTAAGATTGCTGATTATGCTTTTACTACATTAGTTCCCAATCTCGGTATTGTTGAATATCGGGAAGGCCGCAGTTTTTGTATTGCCGATTTACCAGGCATCATCGAAGGTGCTGCTGAAGGAAAAGGATTGGGTCATCGGTTTCTAAGGCATATAGAAAGGAATTCCGTTCTGTTGTTTTTAATTCCTGCCGATTGCGATAATCATAAAAAAGAATTTGAAATATTGGTGAATGAATTGGAAAAATATAACCCTGAATTGCTGCACAAACAATTTATCATCGCCATCAGCAAAAGCGATATGCTGGATGATGAATTGAAAAAAGCGATTAAAAAAGAGTTGCCAAAAAAAATTCCACATCTGTTTATTTCATCCGTAGCACAACAAGGCTTAATCGAGTTAAAAGATTTATTATGGAAGTCGTTAAATGAAAAGAAGTAATTGGCTTTAGTGCTCTTATCCTTTTTTCCTTTTTCTTTGCAAATGTTTTCGTCCCGAAACAAAATCATCATTATTGCTGCACCATCCGGTGCCGGCAAAACTTCTATTACCAAACATTTATTAAAAACATTTCCCGATCAACTGGCGTTTTCTGTTAGTTGTGCCACCCGCCAGCCACGTTCTTATGAAATTCATGGAAAGGATTATTACTTTATTTCACCGGATGAGTTCAGAAAAAAAATTAAGGACAATGAATTTGCTGAATGGGAAATGGTATATGAAGGAAAGTATTATGGCACATTAAAAAATGAATTGCAACGCATCTGGGATGAAAATAAAGTTCCATTGCTGGATGTAGATGTAAAAGGTGGCATCAATGTTCAGAAACAATATCAGGGAAACACCTTGTCACTTTTTATAGAACCACCATCGTTAGCCGAATTGAAAAAGAGGTTGGAAGCAAGGGGAACTGAAACTGCCGAAAGCCTGAAGGCAAGAATCGAAAAAGCTTCTTTTGAGCTTAGCTTTAAAGATAAATTTGATAAATCGGTTGTAAACGATAAATTAGATACCGCTTGTAAAGAGGCGGAAGAAGCCGTAAAAGAATTTCTCAATGCAAAAAATTGATTACCCCTTACGCAACTTGACTGCTGACTGACATTTATTATCTTTACTCCATGTTTGATTGGACTTCTATTGTATTCTTTATTCTGACCATTTTGCTCATGGGTTTTTTTGCAGGTATCGAAATGTCATTTTACAGCGCCAATCGCCTCACCATTGAAGTGCGAAAAAAAAAGGGTGGAAGATCGGGTCAGATACTTGCTCAATTTATTGAATCACCCGATCATTTTTTGGGAACAACATTGATTGGGTATAATCTTTTTCTTGTCTTCTTCGGGCTTGAATTGAGTAAGGTTATGAAAGACCTTATCTGGGACCGGTTACAAATTCAATCGGGGCTCTTACAGATTATTTCAGAAATAACTCTTGCAACGATTATCATTCTCATTTTTGCCGAATTTATTCCACGTGCCATATTCCGGGCAAGAAGTAATACGTTGCTCAGATTTTTTGCAAGGCTTACCAATCTTTTTTACGAAATGTTTTACCCGATAGCAGAAGGCTTAATTGAATTTGCAAAATGGGTTTTAAAAATTGTTTTTAATGTTCGGGTCAATAAAAACAAAGAAGCGCTGAAACGGAGTGATTTAAAAAATCTTTTTATTCAGAAAATTAATGATGAAGAAAAACAGGAACGCAATTCCCAGTTATTGGAAAATGCACAGGAATTACCTAAAATACGAATCCGCCAATGTCTTGTACCCCGAAAAGAAATTACCGGAATTGAATTGCAAAGCCCGATGATGGAAGTAAAAAGGAAATTTGCTGAAACCAAACTAAGCAAGCTGATTGTATATGATAAAAATATTGATCATATCAGTGGTTATGTACATCAGTTAGATTTATTTAAAAACCCGGAATCGCTTAAAAATATTTTACTGCCCATACCGGCTGTGCCGGAAAGTATGAGTGCAGCCGATCTCATCAGCAAATTTACCCGTGACCGCAAAAGTATTGCCTGGGTGGTTGATGAGTTTGGTGGTACCGCCGGTATTATTACAATGGAAGATGTATTGGAAGAATTGTTTGGCGAAATACAAGATGAATTTGATACCGAAGAGTTTATTGAAAAACAAATTGCCGAAAACGAATACATTTTCAGTGGCAGGTTAGAACTGGATTATATAGAAGAAAAATACGGGTTTGAATTTCCGGATAATGAAGCAGAAACATTATCGGGTTATATTATCGGGTTTCATGAAACGATCCCGCAGCAGAAAGAACGGATTATTATTGATGATTATGAATTTGATATTATCAATGTGACCGACACAAGAATTGAAATGGTAAAAATGAAAAAACTAAAGTAAGTGGGAAAAAAAAATGAGTAGTATGCGATAAACAGCTAACAGGATTTTATAATCACCCCTTCTTTCTTGAATCTTTTATGGATGGCTTTTGCAAAATCCACGGCATGTATTCCATCTCCATGAATGCAAATTGTATCAGCATCAAGTTGAATTGTTTTTCCAGATGCCGTTATAACAGTTCCGTCTTTTACCAATTGTATTGCCTGTTGCACAACTTTATCAATATTTGTTATTACAGCACCATCTATTGTTCGGGGCATTAAGCTTCCGTCATCTAAATAAATTCTGTCTGCAAAAACTTCATTACAAGTTTTTAATCCAATCTTTTTTGCTTCAGCAATCGAATGGCTGCCACTTAGTCCAAATAAAATAAGCTGATGATTAAAATCTTTTACAGCATTTGCTATTGCACTGGCCACTTTCATGTCTTTTGCAGAAAGATTATATAAAGCTCCATGCGGCTTTACATGATGAATAGAGGTTTCCAGTTCAGTAACAATTTCATCCAGAATTATTAATTGTTGAGTTACGATGTCATAAATTTCTTCAGTATCAGAATTTAATTCTATTCTTCCGAAATTTTTTTTGTCAAGAAAGGATGGATGTGCGCCAATAACAACATTATTTTTTATACATAACTCAACTGTATGCCAGATTGTATTTTCATCACCTGCATGGTAACCACAGGCAATATTTGCTGAGGAAATAAATGGCAGAATAGCTTCTTCATTTCCGAAGCCTTCACCCAAATCGCAATTAAGGTCAATTGTCTTCATTTAAAAAATTGTTGCAGTTTGAAATTACATCCATTTTTTAATTGTTGCAAATGCAGTTGCTGTTTCACAAATAAATTTTCGGCTGTTGCCTGATTTACGATCGTAAATTTTATTGTTGAGCCCGGTTGTTTCTGCGAAAATTTAGAAAGGTGTGCTGAGATAATATGCGCCACCCGTGGGTAGCCACCAGTTGTTTGGCTGTCTGCCATTAAAATAATCAATTCACCATTTGGTAATAATTGAATGGTGCCAAAGTTTACCGCCGAAGAAACGAGTTCCTCTTTATTTGATGAAATCAGTTTTTCTCCTTTCAACCGATATCCCATTCTGTCAGAAGAAACAGCAATTTGAAATTCTTTATTCGTAAAATTCTTTTTTGACTCTGCTATTAGATAATTCCATTCATTTCCCGGTATAACAAAAATTTCATCTTCAGCTGATTCATTATTAAAACAAACCGAACGCCAGGGAAGACAATAAAAATCATTTTTCTTTAGCCGCTCATTTTTAAAATCAACATTGAATTCAAGTAGATCTCCTTTCATTAATTTTCTTCCTTCATATCCACCAACCATTGCTTTTAAGTTAGTGCTATTGCTGTTCAGCCATGGCAACAAATTAAATCCACCCTGCACAGAAAGATAACAACATTGCCCATTTTTCTTTTTTGAAAAAGAAAGGATTGATTTTTTCTTCACCATCACCGGAACACCATTTTTAATTCGATGACCGTTTAGCGTTGGAGAAAAATTTGCACCTGTAATTGCAATCAACGCATTTTTTTCAAAATAAATTTCCACTGCCGGGTAAAAAAATTCAATCACGGGCTTATTCATTTCATTTGCTACCAGCAGATTTGCTGTTTGCATAGCAAGCAAATCCATCGCACCACCCGGGTTGATGCCGAGATGCTGATAACCAAAACGACCTTCGTCCTGTATGGTGTCAAGTATTCCTGCTTTTAATATTTTCAAACTCATCTCTGGTTATTGAAAAAAATTGAACAAGATCTCCGGCCTTTAAAAAAGTTATTTCTTCTTTTTCTCTGTCAAACATTTTTATTGGGGTTCTTCCAATTATCTGCCATCCACCTGGTGAATCAATTGGATAAATACCTGTTTGACGGCCTGCAATTCCAACACTACCTGCTTTAATAGACTGCGGTTGTTGTTTTCTTGCAAAATTAAGTCGCTCATCTGTTTTTCCCATATAGGCAAAACCGGGCAAAAAGCCAAGCATATAAACCCGGAAATTAACCGAAGTATGTAGCTGAATAATTTCTTCAACGCTTATTTTT
>JANOFP010000324.1:0-2325 GCA_031413675.1 Bacteroidota bacterium | reverse complement strand
TGAACAAATATTTATTGCAAGAAAATAAAGTATAACTTTCTTCATACAGCCAATCTTTTTAATTGAGGCCGATCATCAGGATATTTAAAAAAAGGAAATAAAGAATAGTCAGGTCAGAGGATAGTAGGGTAAAATGGAACTTTTCAAAGGAAATTGTATAAATAAGATTATTGGAGCAACAAACTTAATATATATTTTTGGAAATCAAAATAGCTGATTAACCATTTACTAAATAACTATATGCTTTCTGTAACAATTCTCGGAAATAACTCAGCTGTACCAGCATTTGAACGCCTCCCTACCAGCCAGGTAGTAACATTGGATGGCAATAATTACCTGGTGGACTGCGGTGAAGGAACCCAGATACAAATGATAAAATATAAAATAAGGAGGGGCAAAATCTCTCATATTTTTATATCGCATCTTCATGGCGATCATTATTTCGGTTTAGTGGGCCTTATCAATACGTTTAGTTTGCTAAACCATCAACAGGACTTACATGTTTTTGGACCAGCGCAGCTACAACAGATCATAGAACTTCAATTGAAGGTGGCTGAAACAAAACTTTCTTACAATCTCTTTTTTCATTTAATTAATAAAGAAGCAATATTAGTGGATGATGAAAAAATTAAAATCAGTTGTTTCCGCACCAACCATAGAATAGAATGTTATGGTTTTGTATTTGAAGAAAAAAGAAAGCCCCGCAAATTAATTCCTGAAAAAGCAGTTGAACATGAAGTGCCATCTTCTTTTTATGAGCGGCTAAGAGACGGTGAAGATTATACGAAGAAAGATGGAACAGTTATAAAAAATGACTGGGTAACAAGCAAAGCTCCACTAGGAAATAAATATTCTTTTTGCGCCGATACAAAATATGATGAATCAATTCTACGGCATATAAAAGATTCGGATATGATTTATCATGAAACAACTTACCTGGATAATTTACGGGCAAAGGCAGAAGAACGTTTTCACTCTACAACAAAACAAGCGGCACTGATTGCAAAAAAAGCAGGAGCAAAAAAATTATTGATTGGTCATTTCAGCAGTAAGTATGCAGAGCTTGATGAATTTGAAAAAGAAGCGAGGGAGGTTTTTGAAAATACAGAACTGGCTTTGGAAGGGACTTGTTATGAGGTGTAAATTTCTGCAGGCATTTTTTTTTGTTCCTCTTTTTAAAGTAAATCACTCTGCTCCCTTCATCAACTCCTTAATTTTTTCATGATGCTTATCACTTACTTTCCAAACTGGAAGCCGGAAAGTATTCTGGCATAATCCCATTTCAGCAAGATAAGCTTTCACCCCGCTGGGGCTGCCTTCGGTAAATAATGAATTGATAATATCTGTGTATTTTTAAAATTAACCCAGAGGAAAATAAATTACTGAATAAATTTCAAAAGCTCCTTCAATTCAGCATTGCTGATTGTATCCCGTTCTGCTTTATCATAAATAGTTAACAGAAAGATATGTTGTTTGGTAATTTGTAAATGTGAAATCACTCTTGCTCCTCCTGATTTGCCCTTCCCCTTTGAAGAAATAATCAGCCGTATCTTAAAACAATTATTGCCCAATGCCGTTCCCAGTTCTGGTCTTAGTTCAAGCTGTAAGATTAGTTTTGTAAAATCATCCTTGAGCGAAGGATGTTTTTTTGCAAGCCGTTTGAATTGCTTATCAAAAGGAGGAATTGTAAGAATATTATACTTCATCCAGTAAATATTTTACAGGACGGGCTTTCATTTTTCCCTGTTTTACAAGGTTTACATATTCTACAGCTTCCTTAATCTCTTCCATCAACAAGGCTTTTGCAGGAGAAATTTTCTTTGCTTTCACATAAGAAAAATTTTTCAATAGTTCCATAAAGAAATCTGCTTTGCTGTCTTTCACCTCTACAAGTACTTTCATAAAATAATTATTATTCGGTAAAGATAAAAAAAAATCTACTCCACACCCTTCAGAAGTTAATATCCCGAAAAATAAGCTTTACCTTAGAAATTCATTCTTGAACATTATTCCTTAATGCAAAACCAACACCGTCAACTCGCAGCTATTCTTTTTACCGACATTGTTGGGTACACAGCCCTAATGCAGGAAAATGAGCAAAAGGCTGTTGCATTGATCAAGCATTATAATGCGGCACTTAATGAACTTGTTGCTTTGCATAATGGTAAGGTCTTAAATTATTATGGTGATGGCAGCTTGTGCAGTTTTCCCAGCGTGACAGAAGCCCTTTATTGTGCCATAGAATTACAAAAAGAATTACAATCAGAACCTATTGTTCCCCTGCGTATTGGTTTGCATGTGGGTGAAGTTTTTTTTGAAAATGAA
>JANOFP010000323.1:0-3615 GCA_031413675.1 Bacteroidota bacterium | reverse complement strand
TACCGCATTTCTTATCCAGATATAATTATCCGGCAGTTTTCCAACAGTTCCATTAATACCAAGTATAGCAATTGAAAACTTTTCACCTGGTTTTGCATTGTCTGTAAGTATCACACGGTTTCTTGTATTGAATCCTGAAATTACACCATTACCACTCTGACCAAAACCCTGCATTTGTTTTCCATTTACCCATATTTCACTATAGTCATCAACTACTATTTCAAAAACTGCAGTTGTGCCAGTTGTATTTAATTTTCCAATAGTTGAGGGAATAGCTAATTCAGTTTTATACCAAACAAAAGAAAATAAGCCTGTACCCTGACGTTTTTCTAACTCAGTTGGTTTTATTTCTTTAAAACCAGTTTCAAAATCTGTATCAGTAACCTGTGGATGTAGTGTATGCGTTTTAATTTTTGAACCTGTGGGATAAAGAGGCATAATGTCGCCTCCGCCTTTTTGTGGACCAGGTAAATTAAAATCTTTCTCCTGTACATGTGCATTTTGTACATACCATTTTGCATTTACCAGTGCCGCACCTTCAATGGTTTTTAAATCTGCAATAGCTTGTGGTTTATCTATTGCAAGCTGTCTTGTTTCCTGTGCAAATGCAAGTATGCCTATCAGCAATAATATGATAAGTATAACCTGAATTTTAATTATAGTATAAATCTTACTCATTAGTTTTTATTTTGAAAAAGTGAGTCTTTCCGACTGCCATTTAGGGGATGGGGGCTTGAATTTGTGCTTTGCTTCCTGCTATCGCAATCTCTTCATCTTGCTGTGCACTGGATGCACCGCTTACACCAATAGCTCCAATCACTTGTCCGTTATACATAATTGGGATACCACCTTGTAAAAAAGTATGTCCAACAGTTATTAATGCCTGGCGGCCCCCGTTGATAGCGTTTTCTAATTTTACGGAAGGTGCTTTAAATAGCGCAGATGTATTTGCTTTTTTAATGGATACTTCTGCAGATGCAGGAAACGTACCATCTAATCTTTCTAAATATACAAGGTTGCCGCCATTATCAACTACTGCAATAGCGCCACCGGGTGCATTATTTGCTTTTGCATATTTTACAGCTTCAGCCACTACTTTTTTAGCTGCTTCCAGTGTAATATTTTTTTGATCAACCACCTGTGCATTTGCAGTTGTGGCACTTATAATCATTGCCGCTACACTTAGTTCTGCTACGAGTTTATTTACATTCATGATTTTTGTTTTGACCCCATAGCCTAAAGAAGGTATGAGGAAGTTTAAAAATTATTTTGTGTCTTCTGCTGGTTTTGCCGGTTTATCAAATTTTATTTTTTTACCTGCATTCTTTTTTATCTGCCCCGGCCAGTTGTTATTTGCTTTCATTACTAATCCCTGCACATCTTTATGAAATTGCTTATAAGCATCTTCAGAATGCTGAAGTATCAACTTGCCATCAATCACATCAAAAATTTCAGGATTGATGGGGCGGAGTTTATTCAGTGCCATGGCATACCCACAAAAAGCGCCGTACTGAGGAGCAAACATTTCAGGATGATCTTTAAACATTGTTTGATTTTGTTCTGATGAAAACCAGTAAGTGGCGCCATTATATCTTGCAAAAAAATCAGACTTACCTTTTACTGCTTTCATTTCTGTGAAATAAGCAACTGCGTCAAAACCCTGGAGTGTAACACCATCTGCATCGGTATTATTTAAAAAACTTTTTTCTTCATCGGTGGTTATTTGCTTGCCATTTTTAACAGAAACAGCAGGCCAGTATTTATCGGCTTTTGTTACATTACCTGGTACATCTTTGTTCCAGCCATTTACTGCACGTTGATTATGTTGAATAAACAACCGGCCATCTATAATTGAAAAGGTGTTTACATCAATGGGTGCTATACGGCCTAATGAAACAGCATATGCACACCAGGCACCAAACTGCGGTTTATATTTATCAGGATTATTTTTAAACAGATCCAGATGCTCCTGTGATGCGAAATAATATATAGCATCTTCATATTTGTTCTGAAACATTGCATCGCCTTTGACCGGTTTATTGTCTGTAAAAAATGCAACAGCATCATAGCCTTCGAGGATTACGCCGTTTGCGTCTACATTATTAAAGTGTTTTGAAACTGCTTTTTGTGCCGATGCAGTAATGGATGATAATAAACTGATCGTAATTGTAAGAATGATAAAAAATAATCTGAAGTAAGAATCTTCTTTTGCTTTTTTCTTCATTAATTCTTCAAGGTTTGCTTTTTTTGTTATCGTATTCATTGTAAATAAATTTTATAACACAAAGAAAGTTTGCTTTGTGTCTGGCCGATGTCTCATATATTACAATTGCAGGGCATCGTAAATAAGAAAGCCCGGTAATTGTCGGGCTTCTTACAAATTTGAATTCTGGAAAATATTTTTAATTAGTTGCTGTAGCAGGGTTGTTGGCTGGCTTATCATATTGAACGGGTTTGCCTACATGATTTTCCACAATGCCAGGCCAATTCATATCCGCTTTTTGCACACTTGTTTTTAAATCTTTATTAAAAAGCTCATAAGCCTCCTGAGTATGTTGAAGTATTAATCTTCCATTTTCTATTTGAAAAATTTTGGGATCTACCGGACGAAGTTTCCCAATACTTACGGCATAGCCACAAAAGGCGCCATATTGTGGAGCATATTTTATTGGGTCATTTTTAAATAAAGCGGCATGCTCCGCTGAGGCAAACCAATAAGTAGCACCATTAAATTTTTGGATGAATTGTGAATTTCCTTTTACAGCTTTGTTATCTGTGAAATAAGCAACGGCATCATAACCTTCGATAATCAGATCATTTTCATCCACATTTACTAAGAAACCATTTGTTGCTTTAAAAACTGGTTCTTTAAAAAAGAGAAACAAGGCTGTTGTAGCAAGCGCAACGACAGCAACGGCAAGAATAAAAATCTTTTTCATACTATTTTTTAAAACAAAGGAAATCATGAATTGAAAAAGCGGATGTCGCCGATACTACAAATGCAAGTAATAATGAAGATTATAATAATGCAATTTTCAGAAATTTGTCTTTCAACAGACAGACAGGGTTTCATAAAAAAAAGCGCAGATTATAAGAGTCTCCGGAGAGTTACAATTTAAACTGGACTATTTTACTGTACTGAACACCCAAATGTGTGAATCATGTAAATTAATTGTAAAACGATGTAACACATATGCAATTAACAGTTCTCACCTTTATCCTGCAATCAAAAGTTTTTGGCGGAATAATAAATCGTCAGAAGCTAATCTAAATCAAATTCAAAAAAAAAAATGCAAAATTCTGTTTGTCATCGACTAACATCAGCTTGCATTTTTTTACAATCAATCCAGCGGAGAGAGAGGGATTCGAACCCCCGGAAACTTTCGCTTCAACGGTTTTCAAGACCGCCGCATTCGACCGCTCTGCCATCTCTCCGGCGCAAAAATAGGTTTGCGGGGCATATCATCAAAATACATTTTGCAATTTGCTTACATTTTTTGTTGAAGGATGATTGGTAATTATTTAACTTAGCATCATCTTACATTTGCATCCGATGAAGGAACTCAAAGCACTTAATAAATATTTTTGGAAATATCGTATCCGGCTTGGAATAGG
>JANOFP010000322.1:0-2546 GCA_031413675.1 Bacteroidota bacterium | reverse complement strand
GTTGGTAATCTTTTATTTCTTTCTGGTAAAGGACCAACAAAACCTGACGGATCAAATATAACAGGCAAAGTAGGAAAAGACTTAACTATTGAACAGGGTTATGAAGCTGCAAAACTTTGTGCAATAAATCATATAGCTGTCTTAAAATCAGAATTGGGTGAATTGAGTAAAGTAAAACGCATTGTAAAAGTATTGGGAATGGTAAACTGCATTGATGATTTTAAAGACCAGCCAAAAGTTATAAATGGGTACAGTGATTTTATGGTTGCCATTTTTGGTGATAAAGGAAAACATGCCCGGTCAGCAGTTGGCATGAACGCATTGCCTTTTGATATTGCTGTAGAGGTGGAGGTGATTGTGGAGGTGGAGTAATAAACTATTTATAAAATATTACAAGCCTGTAAAATAATCTTACAGGCTTTTTTTATTTCTTCTTCATCTATAACCAACGGCGGCGAAATCCTCAAACAATTCGATGCAAACAAAAACCAGTCTGTCATAACTCCTGCTTCAATACAGGCATCAATCACTTTTTTGTTTGTTTCAAAACTATCAAACTCCACCGCCATCCATAAACCATAAGAACGTATTGCTTTTATTTTGGAACTGCGTCCAGCTTCTGCGGGATTAACAAGCAATGTTTTAAATAATTCTTCTTTTCGTTTTACATCATTCATCATTCCTTCATCCAATAATGATTGCATAGCAGCCATACCCGCAGCACAACAAACCGGGTGGCCGCCAAACGTAGTGATATGCCCCAGAACCGGATTCTCTGTAAAACAATCCATCAGCTTTTTATCGGCAATAAAAGCACCCAACGGCATACCACCACCCAATGCCTTGCCAAGTATTAATACATCGGGAATGATATTAAAATTTTCAAAGCCCCAGAGTTTGCCTGTTCTTCCAAAACCGGCCTGTATTTCGTCTAGTATTAAAAGCGTCCCGGTATCTGTACATTTTTTTCTCAGCGCTGTCATCCATTCATCTGATGGAACTATTATTCCTGCTTCGGCTTGTACCGTTTCTGCAATTACACATGCGGTTAGATCTGATATTTTATTTAATGATTCAAAAGAATTGTATTCAAGATGTAAAACATCCGGCAACAATGGACGGTAAGCATTCCGGAAATATTCATCGCCGATAATACTTAATGCTCCTTGTGTACTTCCATGATACGATTTATTAAAAGCAATAATTTGTGTTCGGTTACTTACTCGTTTGGCAAGTTTCATTGCTCCTTCCACTGCTTCAGCCCCGGAGTTGGTAAAATAGACTGAATTGAGTGATGAAGGAAGATGTTCGGTTAATAGTTTAGCATACTGTACCTGCGGGCTTTCAACAAACTCTCCATATACCATCACATGCAGGTATGCATCTAGTTGTTTTTTTATTGCTTCAATCACTTTTGGGTGACGGTGCCCGATATTGGCAACGCTGATACCACCGATTAAATCAATATATTCTTTTCCATGTACATCGTATAGCAAACAACCTTCTGCCTTTGCAATTTCAAAAGCCAATGGCGAGGGAGATGTTTGTGCTATGTGTTGTAAGAAAATTTCCCGCTGATTCAAGTAAAAAATTTAACCGCAAAGGACGCAAAGATTTCGCAAAGGGGCGCAAAGAAATTCTATAAATTGCAGGGGTTGCTGGTGATGTTTTTAAACCTCACCTCCGGCGCTTTGGTCGGAGATGAGGCTTGCTGAATAGAGAACAAAAAGTACAAGGGAGCGTCGCAACAAAAGTTAAACAGAGTTCCTGAAGCTTGTAACCTAAGACTAAAAACGACAAACGATAAACAAACACATATGCCCGTAATACTTCCTGTAGAAAATAAATATCCTGCCTTTGGTAATAACTGTTTCATTGCACCTAACGCTACAATAGTAGGTGATGTGGCGATGGGTGATGATTGCAGCATCTGGTTTAATGCTGTGCTGCGTGGTGATGTCAATTTTATCAAAATAGGTAATAAAGTAAATGTGCAGGATGGTGCATGTATTCATTGTACTTATCAAAAATGTGGTACTACCATAGGCAATAATGTTTCCATTGGTCACAATGCTATTGTACATGGCTGCACCGTGCATGATAATGTATTGATTGGTATGGGTGCAATTATTATGGATTTGGCTATTGTCCATAGCAATACAATCATTGCAGCAGGTGCTGTGGTATTAGAAGGAACAGTTTGCGAGGCGGGAAGCATTTATGGCGGTGTGCCAGCAAAGAAAATAAAAGACATACCCGAAGAAATGATTGGTGGCGAAATAAACCGTATTGCAGATAATTATGTAAAGTATGCGGAGTGGTTCAAGTGATTGCAAATTGTTAACTGCTTAAACTGACTGCTTTAAACCCTAATTACTAATTCCCAATTACTAATTCCTCAAGCCTTTTCCCTCGTAATTTCCCTCTTTCAAAAGCAATTTTAACTTCGTAGTTTCGTTATTCAAAAAGTAATAAATGAAAAACCTGAGAACCATATTCATTACATGCAGTCTGATGATACTTTTTTCAAGTTGCAAAGTTTGGAA
>JANOFP010000321.1:0-1711 GCA_031413675.1 Bacteroidota bacterium | reverse complement strand
TGGTTATTTGAAAAAATAAGTTGCCCGAATTTGTTTGGAGAATTAGTTGAATGGACAGGCTTTGCTATCCTTTGCTGGAATCTTCCGGCATTTACTTTTTTAATATGGTCAGCCGCTAATCTTATTCCCCGTGCAATAGCACATCATAAATGGTATAAAAAAAAATTCAATGAATATCCAAAAAACAGAAAGGCAATTCTTCCATTAATTATTTAGTATTAAATTTATATTTAATTCTCACTTATGATTCGAAAAGCAACCAACGAAGACTTCGGTTTTATTTATGAACTGTATATGCATCCACAGATAAATCCTTTTTTACTCTATGAGCAAATGGATATAAATGATTTCAAACCGGTGTTTGATGATTTAATGAATCGTGAATTCATTTTTGTATTTGAAGATGGAGGCATTCCTACAGGCATGTGCAAACTGGGGCCTCAACACTATCGCAATTCGCATATTATTTATCTTGGTGGGATAGCGGTACATCCATTTTTTGCAGGGAAAGGAGAAGGAATTAAAATGATGCAGGAAATAATTGAGCATGCAAAACAAAATGGATTTCTACGAATTGAATTAAGTGTCGCATCAATTAACGAAAAAGCAATTCGCCTGTATGAAAAAGCGGGATTTGTAAAGGAAGGGCTATTAAAAAAATTTACTTACCTGAAAAGTGAAAACAAATATTTAGATGAAATAATGATGGCGTATTTAATTTAATTTCCGTTGTCCAGCTCCTCAATCGTTTTCTTAGCAGCAGCCAATCTTATCGCCTTATTCTTCTCCACCAGTTTATGCGTAGCCCATTTTTCTAATTTATGATGTAATGGAACTAGTAAAGCTGCTATGCAAACCAATGCCAGCAACATCAGTACAGGGGAATGATGGGTAATGTTTTCTAAAAAAGGATGGAGTAATAAGTTTAAAAATTCAAACACCAGTAATAAAGCAACTACACCGAGAAACTGAATCAGTTTTGTATTAGTTATGTGCCGGCGGCTAAGCATTAAAAATAAGATGATGAAGCTTATAATGCCAAAAGCAAGTAATGCGTATTGAATATTTTGTTTGCGTTGCTGTTCTTCTTTAATTTTTTCGGTTGCTGATTTTTGTTGACGTAATTCATCCTCAAAAGTCAACAGTTGTGTTTGTTGAATCGCCTTTGCATTAAATAAACTGTCATTGGCTATTCTGAACAGTTCAGAATATTTAAATGCACTGTCAACATTGCTTCCCCTGTAGATATCCAAAAGTAACTGTGCAGGTTTAATACTGTTGCTTGCAAAATCGGTATTTTGTACAGCCGCAATAGCTTTTTTAGCATAAATAATACTTGAGTCTTTTTGATTGATGTCATTAAAGTATTTCGCTTTAGCGGTAAATGCCCGGTTAAGCTGCCTTAGTGATTTAGATTTATAGCTTTCCTGGATAGCCATATCAAAATAGCCCAATGCAACAGCTAAGTTGCCCAATTTTCCATGTACAGCGCCAAGATTAATCAGCGTATAGCTTAAAAAATCATAGTATTTAATCCGCTGCGAAAGTTCATAATCTTTTTGTGCATACATTAAAGCAGAATCAACCTGGTTTATTGTCAAATAAATTTCTGATAAGTTTTGAAAGCCCATGACTTTCGCCTGTGGGTAGTTTGCTTTTTCAGCTGATTGCACAGAAGCCATATAAAAACTAATTGCTTTTGGGAAATTTG
>JANOFP010000320.1:0-5697 GCA_031413675.1 Bacteroidota bacterium | reverse complement strand
AGTTATATGGAAGAAGATGCCGGCGTGTATGCAGCAAAAGCTTCGGTACGTATTGCGCAAGCTTTGGTAGATGGAACAGATTATAATTTAGCAGAAGATATTCAGCAATTGAGAGTAATTAGAGAAGACACAAGATTGGGGCCATCAACCGGATGTATAGTAGAAGAAGCTGCAAAGAGAAATATTCCTTTTATCAGATTGAATAAACAAAGTTTAGTTCAGTTGGGTTATGGTGTAAATCAAAAAAGAATTCGTGCAACAATTGCTTCCACTACATCAAATATTGCAGTTGATATTGCATGCGATAAGGAAGAAACTAAATTATTGCTGGAAGCTGCTGAAATTCCTGTACCAAGTGGTACCGTAATAAGAACTGAAGAAGGTTTACAAGAAGCTATTGAAAAATTCAAGTATCCGTTGGTGATAAAACCAATTGATGGTAATCATGGAAAAGGAAATACAACTAATATTACTACGTACGAGCAAGCCGTAAAAGCATTAGGTGCTGCAAAAGAACATGGAAGAAATGTAATTGTAGAAAAATTTATAACCGGATATGATTTTCGATGTCTTGTAATTAACTATAAATTTATTTGTGCGGCATTACGTACACCTGCATCCGTAGTCGGTGATGGCAAAAATAATATTCAATGGCTGATAGATGAAACCAATAAAGATCCCCGACGCGGTTATGGTCATGAAAAAGTATTGACGCAAATAACCATAGATCAATTTACACAAAAGATGCTCGATGATGCCGGATATACATTGGATACGATTCCAAAGAAAGATGAAAGAGTAATGTTGAAACCAACAGCTAATCTTTCAACAGGGGGCACTTCAACCGATGTAACGGAAGAAGTACATCCTGCAAATATTTTCATGTTTGAACGTATCGCAAAAATAATTGGTCTTGATATTTGCGGTATCGATGTAATGGCAAATGATTTAAGATCTCCTGTATCAGAAATAGGTGGCGCAATACTGGAAGTAAATGCAGCACCCGGTTTTAGAATGCATATCGAACCATCAGAAGGTTTACCAAGAAATGTGGCTGAGCCCGTAGTGGATATGTTATTCCCAAAAGGAAGTGCAGGAAGAATTCCTATAATTGCTATAACAGGCACCAATGGAAAAACAACAACTACAAGATTGACTGCGCATATTGCAAAGAGTGCTGGTAAAAAAGTTGGTTATACAACAAGCGATGGAGTATATATACAAAATCAACTGATGATGAAAGGCGATTGCACCGGACCTATTTCTTCAACATTTGTACTCAAAGATCCAACCGTTGATTTTGCAGTACTTGAATGTGCAAGAGGCGGAATACTAAAAGCAGGACTTGCTTTTCAAAATTGTGAAGTAGCAGTTGTCACCAATGTTGCTGCTGATCATATGGGGCTTGGTGGAATTCATACACTGGAAGCAATGGCGAAAGTAAAAGAGGTTGTTCCTGAAACTGTTTTTCCGCATGGGTATGCTGTATTAAATGCAGATGATGATTTAGTATATAAAATGAAGAATGATTTGAAATGCAATATCGCTTTGTTCAGTATGGATGAAAATAATCCACGCATAAAAGAACATGCAGCTGAAAACGGTCTGTCATGCGTTTTTGAAAATGGATTTGTAACAATTATGAAAGGCAGTTGGAAAATACGAGTGCTGGATGTGAAAAAAATTCCGTTGACTTATGATGGGAAAGCCGTGCATAATATTAATAATTGCCTGCCAGCTGTTTTATCTGCATATCTTTTTCGTGATATAACAATTGAAGATATCAGAACCGGATTGCAAACATTTATTCCGAGTGAAAGTTTAACCCCCGGCAGATTAAATTTTTTCCATTTTAAAAACTTTACCATACTTGCCGATTTTGCACATAATCCACATGGATTAAAATTACTTTGTGATTTTGTAAGTAAGCTCGATTACACTTACCGCATTGGCGTAATCAGTGGCACCGGAGACAGAAGAGATGAGGACATCAGAGAGTTAGGAGAAATTTCTGCGCAGCATTTTGATGAAATAATTATACGATGTGATAAAAACTTAAGAGGCAGAACAGCCGATGAAATTATTAATTTGCTAAAAGAAGGAATAGAAAAAGTAAATCCGAAAATTCCGGTAGTTACGATTCCGGATGAGGATCAGGCACTGGATTATATTTATGACAATGCAAAACAAGGTGCTTTGTATACCATTATGTGTGATGTGGTAGCCCGGGCATTGGATAAAATAAGAGAATTAAAAGAGCGGGAGGAAAAAGAATCTGATAAAAAAGTACTGGCATAATGACTAAACAAAAAGCTGTTCTCTGCTTTACTGTTTTTATTGATATGGTTTGCTTCAGCATGCTGTTTCCTGTGCTTCCATATTTTGTAAAAGAAATGAAGATGCCCGATGTATTTGTGGGTGTTTGTGTCGCCATCTTCGCATTGATGAATTTTATTTTCGGTCCGTTATGGGGTGGCATGAGTGACCGGAAAGGAAGAAGACCCGTAATGCTGCTGAGTATCTTCATTACTTTTTGTTCCAATATTTTACTAAGTTTTGTTTCCGGTGCAATTACGTTATTTCTTGCACGATTTATTGCTGGTATTGGCAGTGCCAATATAAGTGTGGCACAGGCATATATGGCTGATATATCAGATCATAAAGACCGGACTAAAAATATGGGAATGATTGGTGCCATGTTCGGTATTGGTTTTATAATCGGGCCCTATATCGGCGGCGTATTGAAAGGCTGGAGTGGCGATGGATCCGTTTTTTGGGTAGGCATGGGTGCAGCTATTTTAAATGCTTTGAACTTATTAAGTGGTTATTTATTTTTAAAAGAAAGCAACCAACAAATTGACCCGGATAAAAAAAGAAATCTCAATCCAATTGATCCAATTCTTACGTGGATAAGACAGCCCGTTTTTAAAGATTTGATGCTTTTATTTTTTTTGTACGTAGTTGCATTTAGTATAATGCAAATCACCAGCGGTTTGTTGTGGAAAGAAAAATATGGTCTTACCATTAAAGAAGCGACTTATGTTTTTGCATTTATTGGTGTTACATCTGCCATATTTCAGGGATTGTTAATTGGAAAAATTTCAAAAATGTTTTCCGCAAGCAAAATGATTATTGGTGGTTCTATCATTATGGGGCTTAGCCTCGCAGCCATTCCCTTACCACCAAAAGGTATGTTTATACCCTGGGAAATTGTAGCATGTGGATTTTTATCTTTTGGAAATGCATGTATTACTCCGGCTGTTACAAGCTGGCTCAGTAAAATTGCACCACCAACCAAAATTGGTCAGGTCCTTGGGGCAAATCAGAGTTTTTCATCGCTGGCAAGAGTAATTGGACCGCCTATGGGCACCTCCCTATTTTCTTCACATTTCAATCTTCCTTTTTATATCAGTGGGTTAATTATGTTTTTACCGTTGATTATTATTGTAAAACTTAAAAACAAACTCTAATTCCATTTGGGTTAAATGGGTTCAAAGCCTATTTTTGCAGCCCTGTCTGAAAATAGACAATGGTAATGACCCATGGTGTAATGGCAACACTACTGATTTTGGTTCAGTTATTTATGGTTCGAATCCATATGGGTCAACAAAGGCGACAAAAGGAAACTATTCCGGAGGTCGCTTTTTTTATTTTTTCAAATATCAATCCTTATATCTTTTAAACCTAAATTTTACAGTAACAAAATTTCTTCGTCTTTCATGTACTCATTTATGTACAATAATCATCCCGGGAAAAAACCACTGCACCATCATTTGGTGTTACTCGTTTCCACTTTACTTGTTTTTGTATTTAATGTTTGGGGGATAAAATCTTCTGTCACATTCTTACCTAATACTTTGTATTACTGAGCAGCAAAATTGAATTGCTCTTCAATTAGTAGTGCCATTTCATTTTTTTTAAAGTTATTTTTTTGTGCAACTACATCTGCAAAAACAATGAATACTAAAACAAAAGCACTGATAAATTTTTTCATAAATCATAATATCTTTTAACGATAATAACAATGATGCATTCTGTTTAAAAGAATAATATATTTAAAGAATTATAAAAGATCATTAGAAAAAATATTAGTGGATTATAGAATAACTCCAAATCATAATGACTAAAAAAAAGTGTTGTTTTTTTATAATCATAAATCAGTAACCGGCTTATATTTTGGCACCAATGATTTCATAACAAACCAGGCAATAAGATATGCAACCGCACAGATAGAAAACATAATTGTGTATCCTGTTTCTATATGACCCAGTTTTTTGTAATGATCAAACAATGCACCGCCTAATTTTGAAGTTACCACTCCGCCTATTCCACCAGCCATACCCCCAATACCCACAACAGATGCAATTGCTTTTTTAGGAAACATATCTGAAACGATTGTAAAGATATTTGCACTCCAAGCCTGATGAGCTGATGCACCTATGCCTATTAAAAGTACAGGCCACCAGTAACTGATGCTGCCAAGTGGCTGCGCCAATAAAATAACCAGCGGGAAAAAAGCAATCAGTAACATGGCCTTCATTCTTCCATCATAAGCGTTATATCCTTTTTTAATAAAATATACCGGAAACCAACCACCAACAATACTACCTATCATTGCTAATGAATAAAGGAGTGCCAGTGGCAGCATCACAGCTTTATCAACTATTCCATATTGTACTTTTAAGTATGATGGCAACCAGAAAAGAAAAAACCACCACACCCCATCGGTCATAAATTTTCCAAATGTAAATGCCCAGGTTTGCTTATAGCCAAGCAACTTCATCCATGATGCCTTTTTATCCTCTCCCGTTTCCTCAGTCCCTTTTTCTGCCTCGCCTGAATTGATATATTCAAATTCTGCAGTAGAAAGTTTTTTCTGTTTTTCTGGTTTTTCATAATACTTAAACCAAAAAACCAACCATAGAAACCCTATAATACCCATTATTAAAAATGCCATCTCCCAACCCCAGTTTACTCGTATCCATGGTACAGTAAGTGGTGCAAGTATGGCTCCTACATTTGTCCCTGAATTAAAGATACCTGTAGCAAGTGATCTTTCTTTTTTTGGAAAATATTCTGCTGTTGCTTTTATAGCTGCCGGAAAATTTCCTGCTTCTCCAAATGCAAGTATTGCCCTTGAAAACATAAAACCCATTACAGATACAGAAAAACCTGCAATGCCAAACCAACCTAATACAGCAGAAATTCCTTCGCCAATTGGAATAGCAAGTGCATGAATCATGGCTGCAAGCGACCAAATAATAATTGCCCAGGTATATCCTTTCTTAGTTCCCAGTTTGTCTATTATTCTTCCGGCAAATAAAAGTGAGAGTGCATACCCAAACTGAAATACGGAAGTAATGTTTGCATAGTCCGTATTTGTCCAATTGTATTTTTCTGCAAGGTAAGGTTGTAATAAACTCAGCACCTGCCTGTCGAGGTAATTGACAGTTGTAGCAAAAAAAAGTAACGAGCAAATTGTCCACCTGTATTTTCCTATGGCTTGCTGTGTCATGTCTATTTTTTTCTCCCATCCCTGCCTACCAGCTGGCAGCCCCTAAAGAGGTGAACTAGTCTCTTTACGAAATGGAGTTTTTATTTTTTTATTTGTTGAATTAACGCAAGAACTTTTTTTGTTTCTGCTTCAATCGTTGCATAATCTTTTGCCTCCATTAATTTTTTACTAATTAGTTTGCT
>JANOFP010000319.1:0-9545 GCA_031413675.1 Bacteroidota bacterium | reverse complement strand
GCTTCTGAAAAAGCAAAAGTTGAAGAAAGTAAGGTACAGTATGTTGCTTTAAAAAACACTTACGAAATTAAGATTAAAGAAACGGAACCCGTTGTAGTAGTTACAACTCCTGACTTCAGACAGGTTTTAAGAAACAAATTATTTGGTGAAGGTGTAGTTGGCTCCGATATGAGTTTTTCTTTTGCTACTGCAGATAATTTACTGAGCATCTACAGAAATTTTGTAAATACGGTGGCTGACAATAAAAATAATTATAGCCGTGAAGACTGGGATGAGATAAAAGTATTGTATGAGGCATTGGATACCCGGAAGAATACTGTGGAAAAAGATCTTCCAAAAGGAGATAATAATAAAATAGCGGGTTTAAAAATAAAATTCTCAGCTATAAAAGCAACACATAGAGGTGGTACAAAAGGTGCCGAAAATAAAGCAGCAAAAGAAAAAGCAGAATAAATAGTTCATTAGTCCTTATCCATTCAGCGGGGGGAAATCCCCCTGTTGATTTTTTTTAAAAAACAGGGTACAACACTACCTGCGTACTCATTCAAAATAAAATACACGATGATAACAACAAAAAACTTAGGCATCTGGATGGATCATTCAAATGCCAATTTAATGGAGTTCACAGCTGAACCGATAGAAACAAAAACGATTTATTCCACATTTACACATCAGGCTAAGGAACAAACGCTGACCAGGAGTGAATATGGAATGCATAAAAAAGAACAGCATCAACATTCAGAATATTATAAAAAAATAGGCGAGATTATTAAAAATTATACTGCGGTGCTGCTTTTTGGCCCTACCAGTGCAAAAGCGGAATTGTTTAATCTGCTGAGGGAAGATCACAATTTTGAAAAAATAAAAATTGAAATTAAGCAGGCAGATAAAATGACCGATAACCAGCAACATGCATTTGTCCGTGAACATTTTTCAGATAAGATTCGCTCCTAAAAATAATTTACATGAACAAGAACAAAGATTATACAAAACAAGCGGGTGAAGAAAAGATTCTGGTTGAAGATTCAACTGTTTACCCACCCGGTAAAGACATTCTCAACACCACTTTTAAAGAGGATGAAAGTATGCCTGATGATGGAGCTGTAATAAATGATGCCACGAATGCAGAGAATGAAAAAAACAGTATTGATTTTACTGCCGGCAGTGATGTAGATATACCCAATTCCGAATTAGATGAAGAACAAGTAGCCATAGGAAGTGAAAACGAAGAAAATAATTATCACGACCTGGGCGGAGAATCATAACGACGAAGAAGTTAAAATATCCTGCGAAGTAGAACTTACCAATGCTGGAACAAAAGAGATGGAGCTGGAGCTGGAAGCAACAGCGGATCGTGAGAAAATCTTATAACAACGATTATTTTATCAAATGCTTTTTACAAAAAATTATGATTGAAGTTAAAAAAGAAGGTGTGCTTTTAAAAAAAACAACTCTTGGTTTTGAAAACGAAGGTGTTTTAAATCCAGCTACAATCGGCGGTAATAATTGCATTCATCTTTTTTACCGGGCAGTTAGCAAGGGTAATTACTCCAGTATTGGTTATTGCAAATTAAAAGCTCCGTTAACAATTGAAGAGCGACATGACACGCCTTTACTTTTTCCCCAATTTGATTATGAGTCGCATGGTGTGGAAGATCCGCGGATTGTAAAAATAGATGATTTGTATTATCTCACGTATACGGCGTATGATGGAGTAAATGCATTAGGTGCATTGGCTACTTCACCAGATTTGAAGCATTGGGAAAAGCGGGGAATTATTTTACCACAGATTAGTTATGCAGAATTCAGTCATTTGGCTGAAGCCAAAGGAAAGATAAATGAAAAATATCTGCGCTATAACGAACATGAACAGGTACAGGAAAAACAAGGAAAGAAAATTTTAATCTGGGATAAGAACCTGATCTTTTTTCCCCGCCGGATAAACGGCCAGTTACATTTTCTGCACCGCGTTCGCCCCGACATTCAAATTGTAGCCATTGATGATTTAAAAGAACTTACTTCCGAGTTCTGGCAAAATTATTTTCTTCATCTTGATGATGGCATTGTGCTTTCACCAAAATTTAAACACGAAGTAAGTTATATAGGAGGTGGATGCCCGCCGATAGAAACAAAGCACGGGTGGTTGATCATTTATCATGGTGTGCATGATACCGTGAAAGGTTTTGTCTATTCCGCCTGTGCCGCATTACTCGATTTGGAATATCCGCAAAAAGAAATTGCACGGTTGCCGTATGCTTTATTTAAACCCGAACATGAATGGGAGCTGAAAGGTGAAGTAAACAATGTTTGTTTTCCAACAGGTGCTGTCGTTGTTGATGACACACTCTACATTTATTATGGTGCAGCCGATGAGCAAATTGCAACTGCCTCGCTAAGTATAACTGCACTGTTGGATGAATTACTACTTAATACCATACCCAATGACAAATGAAATTGCAATCAGGCAAAACCCCAGCTATCTGCTGAGTGGTATGAATAAATCAAATACGATCGATTCAGAAAGTGTACAACAAAAAGCACTACGAAGCATATTTGATGAAATAAAAAATACGGATGCAAATCGTAGTTTGCCCGGGATTTTATTTATTACTTCTTATCCACCCAGGGAATGTGGTATTGCAACGTATTCGCAAGATTTAATAAAGGCGTTGAAAAACAAATTCGGCAACTCATTTAACATACATATCTGCCCGCTTGAATCAGAAAATGAAAATCATGTTTACACCGATGAAATAAAATATGTTCTTAATACGGATAGCCCGGATGCTTTTATTCAATTGGCAAAAAGAATTAATACCAATTCGGATATCCGGATGGTTATGATTCAGCATGAGTTTGGTTTTTTTGAAAAAAAAGAAAATGATTTCGTAGAATTCTTAAATATTCTCAACAAACCTGTAGTGTTGGTTTATCATACCGTATTACCACACCCCGATGAAGCATTCAGACGGAAAGTGCAAATAATATCGGACAGGGCAGCATCAATTATTGTGATGACTCATTCGTCTGAAGATATATTAATAGCTGATTACGGAGTGGTAAAGGAAAAAATCACTGTAATTCCGCATGGTACACATTTGGTACACCATTCAGATAAAGAAATGCTGAAGAGCAAATATAAATTGACAGGTAAAAAAGTGCTTTCTACATTTGGGTTATTAGGCGCTGGAAAAAGTATTGAAACCACATTGGATGCGTTGCCGGCGATTGTTAAACTAAATCCTGATATTGTTTTCCTGGTAATTGGGAAAACACATCCATCCATAATAAAAAAAGAAGGCGAAAAATACAGGACGATGCTCGAAGCAAAAGTATCAGCATTGCAGTTGCAGCGTCATGTACATTTTATAAATAATTTTTTACCACTGCCCGAATTGCTGGAATATTTACAGCTCACAGATATTTACCTGTTTACTTCAAAAGATCCTAACCAGGCAGTGAGTGGCACCTTTTCATATGCCATCAGTTGTGGTTGTCCTGTTATCTCCACTCCGATTCCACATGCAAGAGAGGTATTGATAAATGATGCAGGTATAA
Source organism: Bacteroidota bacterium (assembly GCA_031413675.1). Taxonomy (GTDB): domain Bacteria; phylum Bacteroidota; class Bacteroidia; order Chitinophagales; family Chitinophagaceae; genus VBAR01. Next base: position 5,987 of record JANOFP010000319.1, on the reverse strand, counting down.
TAATTGATTTTGAAAATCCAAAACAATTATCAACAGCCGTAAACAGTTTACTGAAAGATCACCAGTTAAGAAAAAATATCAGCTCAAACGGCTTGCATCGCATGGCATCCACCGCATGGGAAAACGCAGCGATTGCCCATGCACTTTTATTTGAAAAAACAGGTGATGAACAAATTTCACTACAGTACAAACTACCAGAGATCAATATCAATCATTTAAAAAAACTGACTACAGCTTTTGGAATGATACAGTTTTCGAAAATTAATCAACCTGATATTGAATCTGGTTATACATTAGATGATAACGCAAGGGCATTAATTACGGCCTGTCAGCATTATGAACTTACAAAGGATGAAGTAACCCTGGATTATATACACACATATTTCCATTTTATAAAACACTGCCTGCAGCCCGATGGAAATTTTCTGAATTATGCAAATGATCAAAAAGAGTTTACCGATCAGAATAATACAACCAATCTCGAAGATTCAAACGGAAGGGCTATTTGGGCTCTGGGTTATCTTATTTCAATCAGTTTTTTACTGCCAAAAGAGCTCGCAGAAGATGCAGCAGCTACCATGCAAAAAGCATTACTGAATGTAAATAGAATTCACTCTACCCGTGCAATGGCTTTTATAATAAAAGGATTGTACTACCGGAATACAAAAACCAAAACGATACGCAATATGTCGCTGATACGGCAACTGGCAAACAGGTTGGTTCAAATGTACCGGCATGAAGCAGACGATGAATGGAAATGGTTTGAAAGTTATCTCACTTATGCTAACAGCATATTGCCCGAAGCATTGCTTTGCGCCTGGCTGGCAACCGGTGAGGAACGCTATAAAGAAATTGCCAAATCAAGTTTTGATTTTCTTTTGTCCAAAATTTTCAAAACTTCCGGCATAAAAGTTGTTTCTAATAAAACATGGCTGAATAAGAAAGAACAATTACTGCATACAGCATATGGTGGCGAACAACCAATTGATGTGGCATACACTATTCTTGCACTGAATAAATTTTATGAAGTGTTTAATGATGAAATATATCGTCAAAAAATTAACACAGCATTCAACTGGTTTTTAGGAAACAATCACCTGCACCAGATTATCTACAACCCCTGCACCGGCGGATGCTATGACGGGCTGGAAGAAAATTATGTAAATCTCAACCAGGGTGCAGAGTCAACGGTTAGTTACCTGATGGCAAGATTAACAATTGAAAAATCTTTAATGAAAGAAAAGGTAATAGTACCGCAACAGGAATTATCAACAATATTTTTTTAATCAAATAAAAATTAAATCATGTCAGTAAATCTTTTAGAAGTAGTGCAGCAAAATCTGGGTTATCCTGCATTGCAAAAAATAGATCCTAACACCCAGAAAATGGTGATAGATGAACAAACTCCTGATGAAGATAAATTCAGCCAGGCTGCAATACCTGCCGTACTTACCGGTTTATACAAATATGTTCAGGCAGATGAAGGCGCTGCAGCTTTTTTACAGAGCGATGCTGGTACCAACTGGATGAATAAAATTTTTGATGATAATAAAAAAGAAGCCATTCAAACCATTTCTACTTATACCAAACAACCGGGTGAAGATCCGAAAGCAAAAATGAATGCCATAGCAACTGAGGCAGTAAAAATTGCAAAAGAAAATTTACCTGCAGATGCCGCAATAAAAGATGTAAAAGCTTTTTTTAATGATCAGAAAAATAATATTCTTTTATACTTACCCGCCGCATTAAATATGGGTGAGCTGCTGCACGAAGATGCGCTGGATGATGGAACCAATAAAATGGAAGGCCCGGTTTCCAGTTTAATTAAAAATATTGGCGATACCTTTTCCGGTTCAGATACAGGCGATGAAAATAAAGAAATAAAAACCGATGCAGAGAAAGCAGTAGAACAAAATTACTGATGGAAATATGTGAATCATACAATTTAATATCAAAGTAGTGTAATACTTCATCCGTCGATTGCACTCATCTTTGAACAGAAAATTTATTTATCATTAATAAAAACTAAAAATCATGAGTTCTGGAAAAATTTTATTAGGCGTACTGGCCGGTGTGGCCGTTGGTGCTACATTAGGAATTTTATTTGCACCCGACAAAGGATCTGAAACCCGCAAAAAGATTTCGGATAAAGGCAAAGATTATGCTGACGGGATCAAGGAAAAGTTCAATGAGCTAAGTGAAACCGTTTCAAAAAAATTTGATAAGGTAAAAGACGAAGCAATGCGGATGGCTGAAAAAGGAAAATCAAAAGCAAATGAGTATGCTGAAGAAATCAGGACTTCCTGATAAAATTGTATTGTTCAGCGCCAGGATTAAAATAGCAGAAAAGAAAACGCTGCTAATTTTCGCTAACACAGTTTAAAAAAAAGAATGAGCATGGAAACCCCGGTTACATTAGTAGAATCGATGTTTGAAAAAGCAGAAGCCTACGCTAAAACGACAATAGAACTAACCAAACTAAAAGCCGTGGAAACGGCTGCAAAAGTGGTTACATCCTTTGTGTCGCGGGTAAGTGTAATCGTAATGTTTTCTTTGTTCGCATTAGTTTTAAATATCGGCATTGCTCTTTTTCTTGGCGACCTGCTGGGTAAAACGTATTACGGATTTTTTATAGTTGCAGCATTTTACCTGCTCGCAGGTATTTTGCTGCACTATTATATGCACAAATGGATTAAAAAACCACTCAGTGAATTGATCATTAAACAGGTGCTTGAATAATATTTATCATGCAAAAAACAGATTTATCTGCCGGGTTGAGAGAAGCTATACTTGTTCTGGAAAAAAGACAGGCTGTAGAAGGAATAATCCTGAAAGATCATTTTCTGCAGGCGTATGAAAGCATTAAGCCCATTAACCTGATAAAAAATACGTTTAAAGAAATAACCGAATCAAATGATTTGAAGGACAACATCATTAACACATCCGTTGGGCTTGCCACTGGCTTTGTATCTAAAAAATTATTTGTTGGCAGATCGCATAACCCTTTTAAGCGATTGCTCGGCTCAGTACTTATGTTTGGTATTACAAATGTTGTTTCTAAAAATACAGAAACCATAAAAGCGATTGGCAAAGGAATGTTTGATGTCATAATTAAAAAAAATGACACTGGAATGAAGCCGGCAACAACAAGAAGTACAAACGGCTCACTGGATTCGAATGAATACATTGATTAAGCTTCACTTTTAAACAGAAGCAATACTGCCATAATTATCAAACTTACTTCAGGCAGTAATATCTCACGTAGGCTACCGCCATTTTTCGACTAATCTTATCATACTTACTAAAAAATCAATGAACGTGTGAATGATGTAATTCATTCACGGAGTTGTATAACACTTAACAATATCACAGCACTGACCTTTGATATGTAAAAATTCTTTTACAAATAAAAAATTCCAAATGATCAGTATAAATAAAAAAATCGCCGGGCTTCTAATGATTCTGTTTTTTATAACTGCCGGTACACAGATTTTTGCCCAGACAGAAACTACCGATCCATCAAAATTTGATATGAAAAAAGATGGTGATGGCGATGGTGTAAAAAACAAAAGAGATAAATGTGCTTCTACACCACCCGGTGTAACGGTTGATGGTACAGGATGCCCGATTGATACAGATAAAGATGGTGTAGCAGATTATTTGGATAAATGTCCTTCCGTTCCGGGTACGGTTGCTATGAATGGCTGCCAGGATAAAGACAATGACGGTGTGAGTGATATAAATGATATATGCCCAGATGTACCCGGCATGACAAGATTTATGGGTTGCCCCGATAGTGATGGTGATGGTATTGAAGATTCAAAAGACAAATGCCCTAACTCAAGAGGCAAAGATATTTTTGGCGGATGTCCCGATACAGATGGCGATGGTGTACAGGATGCAAATGATAAATGTCCCGGCACATTAGCAGGAGTTAAAGTAAATATTACCGGATGTGCTGCTGATTCAGATGGTGACGGCGTGCTGGATGGAGATGATAAATGCCCTGACACAAGAATGGGAGTTAAAGTTGATTTTAAAGGTTGCCCTGCTGATACAGATGGCGACGGTATACTGGATGCTGATGATAAATGTCCTAATACAAGCATGGGTGTTAAAGTAAATTCAACAGGATGTCCGGCTGATACAGATGGTGATGGAGTGCTGGATGCAGATGACAGGTGCCCCGGTGTAATAGGTGAAGTAAGTAACAACGGTTGCCCTGTTGCAAAAAAAGAAATACCAAAACGTTTACAGTTTGCTACCCGCAGAATCAGTTTTGAAAAAGGAAATGCAATACTAAAAACTTCGTCTTTTCCAATGCTGGATGAAGTGGCGAATATTCTGAAAGAATATCCTGATTATAATTTAAGAATCGGTGGTCATGCAGATGCAGTAGAAAAAAATCCAACTACAATTTCTCAAAGCCGTGCCGATGCAGTAAAATCATATCTGCTGAGTAAAGGTGTGGCTGAAAGCAGAACAGCTACAACAGGTTTCAGCAAAACAAGACCTGCAACTTCAAATGCCAATGAAACAGGCAGAGGACAAAACAGAAGAGTGGAACTGGAATTGTATTTAAGATAAACTCAAGGATCACATAGAACACCATCGCATAGATAATGCAAAAGTTATTTATGCGGTGCTTTTAAAACTCCTTTATCCGGTGAAAACGAAAACCATTTTTTACCCTAAAATTTTTAACATGAAAACATTTTTACGTTTTGCCTTTTTAGCTGTCCTCATTGCATTTAGTAACCTAACTGCAACTGCACAATGCACTGTTTCAAATATTGTTATTCAGAGTGTGAGAGTTATCAGCTCCACTCCCACTACCTGCACCATCAAGTATGATATAACATTTAATATTGCCGATAACAACGGTAACAAATTAATTTTTATTCATTCCTGGCTGCAAAATGATTATCCTGATTATTTTCAATGTGTGAACGGGCAGACTACACAGAATGGTTCCATTGCGGCACCAGAAGCAGCGGACCTTATCAAAGCATTTGAAAATATCGGGATAGATAATACGGGAGCTGTTCCGACCATACTTGCCACCTATCCTCCTGATGCTTCTGTTCCAATGTCGACAGTTGATTCAATTAATAAAATTGTGCTACCTGATGGTTCGGCAAACTTTACACTTTATGGCGTATTGGCAACTGCCCCTGTTCCATGTGGTACGCCGATAGTTATAGTTGCAGATTTATGGTCGAGCCAGTCCAGCAGCGGACAGCGGGCACATTGTGTTAATTGCGGTATCAGGTACTCTTCCGACTATATCAGTGTCGTTGGTTTGGTTAATTGCGGTACCCTGATGTATAGAGGTATAATAACAAACAGAACAGGTATAACACTTGACGGATACTACAGAATATTTGCAGATGTAAATGGCGATGGATATTTTACTCCAACAACCGATACCCTGCTGCAAAGCAATACCGCTTATACCGTTGCGCCATTTGGTACAACGACTATAAGTGGCCCGGTACCGAGAGCAAATATTAATCAGAATATATTTGTTGTGTTTACGCAAACTACCGGTTCTGCATCCGGTGCATCGAGAGTCGTTGTGTTTACAAGTACTCAATGTGCTCCATTGCCTGTAACATTTAAATCATTTACTGCTACACGTACCAGCAAAACAAATGTGTTGGTAAAATGGGAAACAGTAACTGAAACAAATAATAACAGCTTCTCCGTACAAAGAAATATGGGAAATAATCAATGGGAAACCGTAACTGTTATTAATTCATTTGCGCAGGCTGGCAACAGCAATTCAGTACTTAGCTATTCATTTAATGATTTGAATTCGAATAAAGGCATTACACAATACCGAATTAAACAAACGGATATTGATGCAAAAGAAAAGTATAGTGAAATAAGAGCCGTACGTGGTGATGCACAAAGCGGAAAAATTATAGTGTATCCGAACCCAAGTAATAATGGCCAGGTGAATATTGTATTTGAGAACAAAGAAG
>JANOFP010000318.1:0-4905 GCA_031413675.1 Bacteroidota bacterium | reverse complement strand
TGGCAGCCTTGCATTATGGTCAAGCTATTTTTGAAGGTATCAAAGCTTTCCGTAATAAATCGGGTGAGGCATTTATTTTCAGACCACAGAAAAATTTTGAACGTTTCAATATTTCTGCTTACCGTATGGAAATGCCAGAAGTATCGGCTGAATTATTTATGGGGGGTATGCAGCAACTCATTAAACTTGATACGAACTGGATACCCACAGCCCCTGATCATTCATTATACATCAGGCCATTTATGTTTTCTTCGGATGAAGTGATAGGTGTAAAGCCTTCAGAAAATTATAAGTTCATGATTATTCTTAGTCCCACCGGGCCTTATCATATTGAGCCGATGCGGTTGTATGTGGAGGAAAAGTACACTCGGGCCGCTCCGGGTGGTGTTGGGTTTGCAAAAGCAGCGGGAAATTATGGTGCTTCAATGCATGCAACTGCTGAAGCAAAAAAGAAAGGCTTTGACCAGGTATTGTGGACAGATGCTTTTGAACATAAGTATGTTCAGGAGTGTGGAATGATGAATGTCTTTTTTATTATCGGCAATACTGCAATAACCCCTGATTTAGAAGAAGGAACGATACTGGATGGTGTAACACGGGACAGTGTACTAATTCTTTTAAAAGAGATGGGATTAAATGTGGAAGAAAGAAAACTGAGCATTGACGAGATTATTGAAGCGTATAAAGCCGGCAAAAAAATGGAAGTGTTCGGAACCGGAACTGCTGCTACTATTTCGCCAATAAAAGAACTGTGTTACAAAGATTATACTATGAAATTTGACCCCAACACTTGGGAAATAGCCCCGGCCATAAAAAAACAATTAACAGAAATACGAGAGGGAAGGAGTGAAGATAAATATGGCTGGATGTGGGAAGTTTGAATATTACCATAAGGATGCTCAATTTGACTCAATTTTTAATAGAAATTCAAGAGCCATCTAACTTCAAATCCTTCTCATTTCCACAAATGGGGATAAACAACTTGATATTAAACCGGGTATTTTAAAATTCATTTCCCTCTTTTTTGGTTATTCACCTTCCTGCCTATACCTTTGCCGTCCCTTAAAATAAAGGTCAAGAATGCCTACAATTCAACAATTAGTAAGAAAAGGAAGACAAATCATCAGAGCCAAAAGCAAATCAAGAGCTTTAGATAGTTGTCCTCAGCGTCGTGGAGTATGTACCCGTGTATATACAACTACGCCAAAGAAACCTAACTCAGCGCTTCGTAAAGTAGCCAAAGTTCGTTTAACCAACAAAGTGGAAGTGATAGCCTATATACCAGGAGAAGGCCATAATCTGCAGGAACACTCAATCGTTTTGATACGTGGTGGTCGTGTGAAGGATTTACCTGGTGTTCGTTATCATATCGTTCGCGGCTCTTTAGATACAGCGGGTGTAAAAGACCGTAAGCAAAGCCGTAGTAAGTACGGTACTAAGAAAGATAAAAGCGCTAAAAAATAATCACTGATTTTTTTTTGATTAAAAAATAATAAGAGCAAAAATTATAAACGATGCGGAAAGCACAAGCAAAAAAATTACCCCTGGCTCCAGATCCAAAGTTTAATGATAAATTGGTAACACGATTTATCAATACAATGATGTGGCAGGGAAAGAAAAGCATAGCCTTTGAAATTTTCTACGATTCGTTGGAGAAAGTAACTAAGCAAACCAATGAAGATGGTTATGAAGTTTGGAAAAGAGCCATTGCAAATGTTACTCCTTCAGTTGAGGTTCGTAGCCGTCGTATCGGTGGTGCAACTTTCCAAATTCCTGCTGAGGTTCGTGCCGACAGAAAAATCTCTTTAAGTATGAAATGGCTAATTCGTTATAGCCGCGAAAGAAATGGCAGAAGCATGGCAGATAAATTAGCCGGTGAAATAGTTGCTGCAGCAAAAGGCGAAGGTTCAGCTATAAAAAAGAAAGAAGATACACATCGTATGGCAGAAGCGAATAAAGCATTTGCACACTTTAGAATCTAAATGAATACGTTTTAATATAAGAGTCCCGCCTTTATAAGTCCGGGACTTTTTTATGTCGTATAACTAATAGATGCGTAATACTGTTTTGCATAAGCAGCAATCAAATCTGCTTTATCAGTTCCGTTGATTATTCTTCTTGCATTTTTCCAATCCTCGATTGTTGCATTAAAATAAGTTGAAAGCTTTCTACCTGTAAACCATCCCTCCATCATACCAGAAAATAAAACCTGGGTTGCATTTTTAATTTCCAAAACCAATTCGGGTTTATTTATTAAATCAAGTCCAAGTTTTTTCCCGGCTTTTTGATAATTTTCATACCATGTTAATTGAACAAAACCCCGGCCATAAAAAAGATTCGGAGTATCGAAATAACGGGTTCTGTCCATTTTAATATTCTTGCCATAGGGTCTATTCTTTCCTTTTCCATATTCTTCAATACCTCTGAAAGTTCGATCCGTTTCATGATGCGTGGTGGCAAACATATAAGCCAGCCACCGGTCATCTTTTTTAGAATAATTTTTTTCCCATTCATCTAAAATAGCATTTAAGCCATCTATTTGTGTTTGGTTAAATTTTCCATTGAACAAGGAGATTTTTGTTTGATCAAAGAAGAAGTTTCTGTTTAGCATTGTAAAAGATTTTATTAAAGGTAATACTGAAAAGGAGTGAAGTCAATACCACTTTTGGACTAATTTTATTACCTGCATCATCATATTCCAGAAGAATTAATAAGTTCAATAATTTTGTAAAAAATGTTATCAGGGTAAGTATTATTAGAAATTATGGTCTTATTTTTAAAGCTTAATTAAAATAACAAATGAAAAAAAACCTACTTCCTTTTTTAATGCTGTTTGCTTTTGCTGCCTGCAATGACAAACCAAAAACTGAAACTGAAAAAACAGAAACAACTGAAGTTGCAAAATCTGAAACCGTAACGCCTGCTCCAAATCCAGATGTAACAAATTGGATGAGTTGGGAAACGGGTATGGACGTAGCCGCTGTAACGGACGCAAGTTTAAAAATGCCGAATGTAATTTTTCATATTGCTAAAATGGTAAATACGCCGGTTGGCAGTGCACCGAGTGGTATGGTTCTTTATCAGCCCGATAGTACGCAACCTCCATTAGTAATTGGATTTGTAAGTACCAATAAAGCAGTCGGAGATTATTTTGGTCCAAAAATTTTTGCTGGCACTCCTTTTGAAAAAGCTCCAACTGTAATGGCAACTTTTGATATTAAATATGATGGTACTACAGCAACTGCTAAAGTGGTGGCTGGCGGACACAGTTTTGAATGCACTATGTCTGAATTAGGAAATCCATATTTAATTTACCGTTCTCCTTCTGCTATGCCTCCATTTTATCAGCAAGGTGTAGAAAGAACTGTTGGGAAAACTGTTTTCAAAGTTGATGGAAAAGAAATAAAGATGATGATACCGCCAGTGGGTATAACAGGTGGCCCCGGTGCTGTTGTAAGCCCAAATGGTGTGTATGCCAGATAATAACTTTGTTTAAAACGCTGAACGAAATTAATTCGATATATAAAGAACAGTATGGATTTGTTATTCATACTGGTCTTTTCATTTTGTTGAAGTTTGGTTTGGCGAAAATTTAGTTTACTTCAACACTTTTTTGTACTCATTTTTCCCTTACTTTTGCGCCGCCAAAAGAATGTCCAAAGGTGAACAGGATAGGAGGAATACGGGATTTTTTTTTCTGGCAATCTATGAGAGTTTAATCTACACATATCGTCAGCTAATTTCCCGAATCTTAAGGGAGGTTTCAAATGAATGCAAGCTGAACAGAATTCCAAAAGTACAAGAGAGCGACGCAAGGGACGATGAACAGAATTAAAAAAGCTGGGTCAATAAAAATTAAAAACTTTAAATAAAACAAACAACAAATTAAATAGTCATGGCTGATTTAAAATTTCAAAGAAACTTTGGTATTGCGGCACACATTGATGCTGGTAAAACGACAACTACGGAACGCATCTTAAGATATACAGGTATGATCCATAAAATAGGAGAGGTACATGATGGCGCAGCTACCACTGACTGGATGGAACAAGAGAAGGAAAGAGGTATTACAATTACATCTGCGGCTGTAAGCTGTAAATGGAATTTCCCTACTAATAAAGGAACGGCTTCACCGAATACAAAAGAATATTATTTTAATATTATTGATACACCGGGACACGTTGACTTCACCATAGAAGTTGAACGTTCGATGCGGGTATTAGATGGTTTGATTGCATTATTCAGTGCTGTTGATGGTGTAGAGCCTCAATCTGAAACTGTGTGGAGACAAGCAAATCGTTATAATGTACCTCGTATTGGTTTTGTAAATAAAATGGATCGTGCCGGTGCAGATTTTTTGAATGTAGTAAAACAGGTAATCGAAATGTTGGGCAGCAAAGCTGTTCCACTTCAATTACCGATTGGTGCCGAAGATGATTTCAGAGGTGTAGTGGATTTAATTAAAATGAAAGGCATCATCTGGCATATGGAAACAGAGGGGATGACTTTTGACGAAATAGAAGTTCCTGCCGATATACTGGAAGAGGCGAAAGAATGGAGAGCCAACCTGGTGGAAGCCGTGGCAGAATATGATGACAGGCTGATGGAAAAATTCTTTGAAGATCCCAACAGCATTACAGAAGATGAGCTGCACGAAGCCATCCGCAAAGCAACGGTTGACCTGAGCATTGTTCCGATGATGTGTGGTTCATCTTTTAAAAATAAAGGTGTGCAGACGGCATTGGATGGAGTATGCCGTTACCTTCCTTCACCGGTTGATATCCCTGATACCGTTGGTACCAATCCTGATACCGGCGAACCGGAAACAAGAGCAGCAGACCCTAAAGCTCCGTTTGCGGCATTGGCCTTTAAGATTATGACGGATCCATTCGTAGGTCGTTTGGC
>JANOFP010000317.1:0-9624 GCA_031413675.1 Bacteroidota bacterium | reverse complement strand
AGATGCGTAGTTGTGATTATGATTAATTGTTTTTACCGTATCTGTTACCGCTATTGATTCAGGTTTTTGTTGTTCACTGTTTTTATTTCCACACGATAAAATAAATAAAATTGATATTATTAAACTGGCAGTTGTGTAATTTTTCATTTGTTAAATTTAAAAAACAAAAGGAACTGATACTTTTAATGTATCCCATGCCACGATAAGATTACAGCCCGAAAATGTTTTATCAAAAACCATTGAAAATGATTCTATAATCTCGGTTGTTTTAGTAACAGGTACTTCCATTCTAGCCATGTCTTTTTTTATGTCGTACTTAAATGAACCCCAGATATCAGTATCCTTATTTACGATAATCGTCCATTTATCTTTTTCCACTATTGCGTATAAAGTATAGCGGCCTTTTGGAATTTTTTTTCCGCCAAATTTTACACTTTGATAAAATTCGATTTCGGTTGCTTCGTTGGCGCCCATGCGCCATACAATTCCATATTCCACCAGCTCGCCAAAAACAACTCGTCCTGCTTTTTGCGGACGGCCATATATTAATCGTATGACTGGAACATCAGCGGCTTTATCTTTAATTTTCAACACGGGATAGTTCTCAGGAAAATAACTCATATCCATCGGCGACTTATCCACGGCTGGCAATTTTGTTGCATCCGTTTGTGCAGTTAAAGCTGAGGTAATAAAAAATAAAACAACAATACTTAAAACGAGTTTTTTCATGTGCATGGGTTGTATTTATCAAAAATATATTATTCGGTCAGTACTTTAAAACCATTTATATAGTTAAGATTCTTTTAACATGTGTATAAAGCGATTTTCTGCAAATTGTTTTATATCGTCGCTAAAATAATTGTATTGCTTTTGAAGCCATTCGATATTTTCAGTAAATAACCTGAAAGCAGTTTCACTTTCAGTCATATAATTTGCGCGGCGCACCAAACCGCCAAAACTTTTTTCAATCCCCCATGGGCTTTTATAGTTGTAAAGCCAGTTCTGCGATTTCATGTAAGGAAACTTGTCTCCAAATTTTTCAGGAAACCATTTACTGTTTTCATCAAGCATAGTATAGGTAGTTTGAGAAAATTTCAATAGGGACGAATCGGTAAAAACAGATTTATCGTTTGCAAGAAAATAATCATATACCACATCTATAAAAGCACCGGAATATAAACGATACTTCGGTCTGAAAATTTCTTTTGCCATCTTTGTTGCTTCATGTGCATCCGTAAAAGCATCAATTTCCCGGTGCAAAGCAATTCCTTTCTGAATTCCGGCTGGATAATCATATTTCTTTTTCCCTTTTATAAAATCACTGATCATATTGCCCGCTAATATTTCGGCATGGTTAAAGGAAAAATATGCATGAGCCAGGTAGTTCAAATTCTTTTTTAATATTTTAAAGTTAATGAATGTGTTGTAATGTTAAGTGTGTTTAACAGAGCCTGCCGCTAATCACAATTTGCTTGCTACAGGCTGTAACACAAAATACCTTTAAAGCGTCAAACCAATTATAGATTGAAAATCAAAAATCATCAATCTTTAAATATAAAAAAGTGAGTTATGAAAAAGAATTTTTTATCAGCAGTTTTTGCCATGTTATTTGCTACAAGCTCCCTGTTTGCAGCTGAAGAAACTGAAGTCAATTCAGTAGTATTGAATGCCTTTAAAAGACAATTTACCAATGCCAGCGATGTAGAATGGAATACCGGCAGCAATTATTTTAAAGCAAGTTTCCTATACAATTATAATTACGTGAATGCCTATTATAGTCAGGATGGTGAGTTTATTGCAACTACACGCAATATTTCTTCAGTGAATCTGCCAATGCTATTGCAAACAGATTTGAAACAGAAATATAATAATTATTGGATTAGTGATTTGTATGAACTGGCAAAACCCGAAAGCACAACCTATTTTATCACATTGGAAAATGCTGATCAGAAAATTATTTTAAAATCATCTGGCGGATCTGAATGGACTCAGTATAAAAAATCTGGTAAAGTATAATCTACGCTAAAAGCATTCTCCGCTTTAAGCTAAACCGTAGTTTTGGTGTGTGGTAAAACAACCCCGTATTCGCATTAGCGGAGCGGGGTTTTGTTTTTAGTGTTATACAAATTTGATTAATAAATTAGTTCAAATTATTCCGGTATAATGTCTGATGCTTCGATCAGACTCCTACTTTTAACGTAAGAGCCGAGAGCACTACAGTATCACATATCTTATTAGGCTATTTTATATGGCGATTCGGTATTAATGAAATACAAAACATATATTTTTGCCGCATAATTATTTTTAGTATGAAAAAAGGACCTGTTTCAAAATTTATCGAACATCATTACCGGCATTTCAATGCAGCCGCTTTAATGGATGCAGCAAAAGGATATGAATCACATTTATTGGAAGGTGGAAAAATGTTGGTGTCATTAGCTGGCGCCATGAGTACCGCTGAGTTAGGAATCTCCCTTGCAGAAATGATTCGCCAGGATAAAGTACAAATCATAAGTTGCACGGGTGCAAACCTCGAAGAAGATGTAATGAATCTTGTTGCACATTCTCACTATAAAAGAGTACCGAATTACCGCGACCTTACTCCGCAACAGGAATGGGAATTATTAGAGAATCATTATAACCGGGTAACTGATACTTGTATTCCTGAAGAAGAAGCTTTTCGCCGTCTGCAAAAACATTTGGTAAAGCAATGGAAAGATGCTGAAGCAAAAGGCGAACGATATTTCCCTCATGAATTTATTTACAAAACAGTTTTAAGTGGGGAGCTGAAACAGTATTATGAAATAGATCCTAAAGACAGCTGGATAGTAGCTGCTGCCGAAAAAAATATTCCAATTATAGTACCGGGTTGGGAAGATAGCACCACCGGAAATATTTTTGCCAGTTATGTAATTAAAGGTGAATTAAAAGCAAGCACGGTAAAAAGTGGTATTGAATATATGGTTTGGCTTACCGAGTGGTATCGTGGCAATTCGTCTGGAAAAGGAGTTGGTTTTTTTCAAATAGGTGGTGGTATTGCTGGCGATTTTCCAATTTGTGTAGTGCCAATGATGTACCAGGATTTGGAATGGCATGATGTACCCTTCTGGAGTTATTTCTGTCAAGTAAGTGATTCAACAACTTCATATGGATCTTATTCAGGTGCCGTGCCCAATGAAAAAATTACCTGGGGTAAACTAGATATTAATACACCAAAATATATTGTGGAAAGTGACGCAACCATTGTGTGTCCGTTGATTTTTGCCTGGATTTTAGGTTGGTAAGGACATGAATGGTTAATTGTGAGGTGTGAATAAAGCAATTATTTGACTGTTGACTGCCCGCTGTTGACAGTTACTTCTCTTTCCTTTCTTCGTAAATAAAGGCAAGATGGGGATAGTATATTTGCATTTACAAAATTTTGTGACTTATGATTAAGACAGGCAATCCGATTATTAGCATTTATACAGAAATGACGCCCAACCCGGAAACAATGAAGTTTGTTGCCAATAAACTTTTATACCCCGGCAAGAGTATCGATTTCCCTGATGCTGAAACTGCCAAACCCTCACCATTGGCTGTTGAATTGTTTGGTTTCCCATTTATTAAAGCTGTTTTTATTGCAAGCAATTTTATTACCCTAACAAAAACTGTTGATACAGATTGGGATGATGTGATACCAAGTATCCGGACTTTTTTAAAAGATTATTTAGAAGAGGGAAAAGCTGTAATAAATGAAGATGAAGTGACAACGATGAAGCAAGAAAGTAGCAATGAAGTAAGTGCTGATGATGACGACGTGGTAAAAAGAATTAAAGAGTTGCTTGAAAATTATGTAAAACCTGCGGTAGAAATGGATGGGGGTGCTATACAATTTAAAAGCTACAACGAAGGAACGGTTAATCTGATGATGCAGGGTAGCTGCAGTGGTTGCCCATCGAGTATGATAACATTAAAAGCCGGAATAGAAGGAATGATGAAGCGAATGATACCAGAAGTAAAAGAAGTAGTGGCGGAGTCTGAATAAAAAACCCCTGCTCCTGAAGGAGAAAAAATAATTGAAGCATCCCAACTAAAACGGGATGCTTTTTTATTTTATATCTTACAATATATTTATACATCAATGAACCTTACCAATACTTATGCTATTGAAACTTCCGGGCTCAATTATACGTTTAAATATGGCCGCAAAGTGGTGAACGAAGTAAGCCTGCAGGTACCCGACCAAAGCATATTTGGTTTTCTTGGTCCGAATGGCGCAGGTAAAACCACTACTATCCGCCTGATTACCGGAATGCTGGAAAATGAACCCGATAATATTTTTATCCGTGGCAAATCATTAAAAAAAAATATTCCGGGCATTTTTGAAAGTATGGGTACATTAATTGAAACCCCTTCTTTGTATTTACATTTAAGTGGCAGAGATAATTTAAGAGTAATAACTAGGCTTCGCAATATGAATGAGATCCGGGTGGAAGAGGTTTTAGAAATCGTGGGACTACAGAATGATGCAAAAAGAAAAGTAAAAGAATATTCTCTCGGTATGAAACAACGCCTTGGTATGGGAATGGCTCTATTACCCGACCCATCGTTACTGATACTTGATGAGCCAGCCAATGGTCTTGACCCCGCAGGTATTATTGAGGTAAGAGAAATGCTGATAAGACTGAATCGGGAATATGGGAAAACGATTTTTATATCCAGTCATTTATTGGGTGAAGTAGAAAAAACATGTACGCATCTTGGTATTATACATAAAGGGGTATTAAAATTTCAGGGAACATTAGCAGAGTTACAAAAGGATATCGGTCATGGAAAACAAGTAACAATTAAAACTACCAATCCAATGCAATGGAAAAATTTTATAACTGAAAAATTTCCTGATGTAACTGCAACAGTTAATAATGAATTCATATTTCAATTGCAGGATGCTGATGAGGTAACACGAATTAATCAGCAATTGGTAGAGGCAGGTGTACCTGTAAAAAGTATCCGTTTAAATGAGGGACTCGAAGAATGGTTTATTAAAATGACTTCAAACTGATTTAGTATGACTTTTATTTCGGATTATAAAAAAGCATTCAAGGCTGAATGGTTAAAACTGAAAGGTTCAGGAATGTTTTGGCTTGCATTAATCATGTCGGTTTTTATTCCGGTTCTTTATACCTTGGCGTTGTTAATTCAAAACAGGAGTTCTATTACAAATGTCAACACGGTTAATCCATGGAAAGAACAGATCGTAAATTGTTTCCAGGGATTTGGAAGTTTCTTTTTTCCTATTTTTCTTACGTTGGTTGTAATTCGATTAACGCAAATGGAACATCGGGGTGGTGGTTGGAAATTAATAGAAACACAACCTGTTTTGAAGCCAGCATTATATCTTGGCAAATTCAGTATGGCGGTTTTAGTTTCATTCTTTTGTATTGTTGGGCTGGTGATATTTAGTTTAGTTGGCGGAGCTTTCATAATGCTTAATAAACCAGCTTATGGTTTTAGTCAAGCAATAATTCCATTTTCTGATATTGCAGGCTTGAGTTTTCGATTATTGATTTCTGGATTGGGAATATTGGGTATTCAATTTTTATTCTCTGTTGTAATCAGCGGTTTTCTTGGCCCGTTTGGTATTGGTCTGGCAGCAACCATCACCGGTAATATTTTAAATGCTTTTGGAAAAGCACTATGGTGGCCCTGGTCTGCACCTGCACTTACGGTAAGCAATCCCGATGGTAGCGCAACTGGGAAATATTTATTGCATTACGAATGGCTGAGTATTTTTTGGATGATACTTGCACTGTGGCTGGGTTACCAATGGTATCAAAGAAAAACTTTTAAAAGGGCATTCTTTAAGCCGTTTGTCCGGGTTGCTTATTTACTGGTACCTATTCTAGTTTTTTCTTTTCTTTTTTTATTTATAAATAAACCGGTTCAACTTCTCGCTTATGGCAAAACGGTTATTGCGGGAAGCATTGATTCAAAGGAAAAAATTCAAACAGCCTATTTGCTTTCCGAACCACTGTTCGATACAATTCTGGAAATTCCTGTTGATAAAAACAGATTTCATCTGAAAACAGAAAAAAATATTCCACCAGCTGTATATTATTTCAAAGCTGGAAGTATGACAGCGATGCGCATTTTTTTTGGAAGCAATGACAGTATGTTTATCAATGTAATGTCTGATGGAAAAAATTCAAAATTTACAACCGGTGGTAATCGACTGCCGGAAAATGAATTTATCAAAAAGAACTTTCAAAATGACAGTTACCAACTGTATTACTTGGAAAATTTTAGTTATGAAATGAAACCTGATGTATTTGCTGCTGAGTTAATACAGCAATGGAGGAGTGAAACGGACAAGATTGATAATTTTAAAACAGCGGATAAACTGAAACCAGCAGATGATTTTATTCAATTACAGAAAAAACTTATTTCACTGAATTTTTTAAAACTTGCGGATATAAAATATGCCCGGACTTTTCGTATTTATCATCCCAACGACAGTTTGAAATTACCTGCATCGGTAAATGAAATAAGAAAATCGGTTAGTTATAACGACAGCAGCCTGCTTGGCTATTTACAGTACAGGGAAATTATGACAGATTATTTTCAGCAATCACTAAAACTAAGTTTATCAAATGACACGGCTTATATTTTGAAAGCGGTAAATAATATCCCATCTGGTTCTGTAAGAGATTATCTTATTTACAACAGAATAAAAGAAGCCATTGGCAGAACGAGGGACAGCATGCAAAGAGAGATGCTTATTTTGAATTATGTTCCATTAATTTCTAAAACAAAAATTCAGCAAACGCTGATTGCACAGCATGAATTATTAAAAAGTCTCCATCGGGGTAAAGAAGCTCCGAATTTTTATGCTTCAGCATTAAATAAAGATACTTTTTCTTTAGAAAATTTTAAAGGCCGTTATGTTGTAATAGACGTATGGGCAAGCTGGTGCGGTCCCTGCAAAGTACAATCCCCGAATTTTGAAAGATTGGCTGAACAGTTTACAAACACCAATGTGGCATTTGTTGCTTTATCAGTAGATGATAATAGCTGGAGCTGGAGATTTGAAGCAACAGAAAAATCTTTCCGTGTACTTCAGTTGATTGCAAATGGCAAGGAATCTTTTTTAAAACCGTACGGTATTGAAACCATTCCTCGTTTTATTTTACTTGGGCCAGATGGAAAAATAATTAATGCGCAAATGCCCTATCCATCTGAACCGGAGTTTGAAGATATTCTTAAAAGGGAAATTCCCGGGCTGAATATTTACTGATATGAAAATTATTTTTTAATTCCGATACTTTATTCGCCGCATTACGGATTTACTCAGCATACTTATTCAATCCTTTATTTTAATGCAGGTAAGTTTAAAGAAGATCGCAGTTATTTTTATTTACTCCCATTTGAAAAGTGAAAAATGTTTTTCTAATTCAAGCTTATGAATGCAAAATGAGTCATCAAGGTGAAGTTGAATCATCAGGATTTTTTAATCCAATTTACTCCTCGTTCTTTTAAATAACTTAATACAAAATCAAAACAGTTTTTGTGTTTACCGACTAACTCAGGAGGAAAAATTCCTTTTTCTGAAAATAGATTTTGTGCAATTAGATTTACTGCAGCCGTACAAGTATAGCCGGTTGTACGTGCCATGGAAGAAACTTTTGTTTCCCTGTCATAATAATCCAGCAGGCTCCATTCTATCTTTTTGAGTTCTCCGTGCAATATTACTTTCATCACCGTCAGTTCTTCTTCTTCCATTCCCAATTTCCATTCATTAAATAAAATTTGAGATGTTACTTTTAACGGAGAAACTTCATTGCCGTTTACTTCAATTGTTTTTTCATTGAAGAAGCCACTTTCTTTCAATGAAACAATTATATCAACATGCCCCGGATAACGCATTGTTTTTTCTTTCTGATTTTTTATATGGGGCATCGTGAAGAGCAATGACCTTAATCCATCGGTATTAAAAGCTTCCAGCGTACCGAGTTCATCAAAATGAACCCACTCCACATCACTTAATGCTGGCTTGGTAACGATATGCCCGTTTTCCATCAGTCGTGCAGGTCTTGTATATTCTTCAATTACATCAGCAGGAGAAAAAGGTGCTTTATACTGAAATGGTTTTTTTCGAATTTTCGGCAAACCGCCTACATAAATTTCCAGTGCATCAATTTTTATTTCTTCATTATAGCGGCCAATAATAAAATTACTCATGCCGGGTGCCACACCACAATCTGTAATAACAGTTACTCCTTTTTCTTTAGCTAGTTTATCCAGTTGCAAAACATCTTCAGGAAAAAAAGAAATGTCAACTATATTTTTACCACATTTAATTACAGCCTCCAGTGTTTTATATCCCATAAATCCTGGAACAGCTGTAACCACAATATCAAATGAAGAAAGCAGTTGAGGATAAGAATCATAATTACTTAAATCAACATTATGTGTTTCTACTCTTGGATTTTTTTTATTCAGCAATACAAGATTTTTTTCACTCATATCAAATGCTGAAACATGATGGCGGGACGCAAGGTCAAGTGCAATTGCATTGCCTACCATTCCGGCACCCAGTACTGCGATTTTCATCCGGCAAAGATGCGGAATTTCAGAGACGTTGGAGATTCTTCATTGTCTTCTCATTTTCTGTATTGCCTGTATTCAATGTTGATGCGGGTTCAAAAAGCATTACTTCCACTTCTTCTTTTGCATTAGGACGGTGCTCCACACCGCGGGGAACAATGAAAAACTCCCCTTCATTAATCGTTACCGTTTTATCACACAATTCCATATCAAAGCTTCCTTTCACCACATAAAATAGTTCGTCTTCATTTTCGTGGTGATGCCAAACAAACGGCCCTTTAAATTTTACAAGCTTAACATGTTGTCCGTTCAATTCTCCCACTATTTTTGGATTCCAGTATTCGGTGAATAAAGAGAATTTTTCAGATAGGTTTACTATTTTCATATTATAAAAATAAAAAAGTCTCCTGATAAACCGGGAGACTTACTAACCCAATAATTTTTTCATCAATAGAAAAACTGTTCACTAATTATCTTTCCGTCTTTTACTTCATACACAGCTATTTCGTCCATCTTCATTCTTCCGGCACCTTTCATCGTTACATCCATCCCCATTCCAACGCTGAAAAACTTTCCACCAACTACGGGTGGCGTTGAATAACCTCCATGCATTTCTTCCACACCACTGTTGAAGTCTTCTCCTTTTTTTCTGATAGCAGTTAATCCCACTGCATTCGACATACCTGTTGAGGCAGCATGGGGTGGTTCAATGCTTATAGCATCTTCGCTGTAAAGTTCTGACTGAATTTTGTCAAACTGTCCCGCTTGAGCAAGTTCATTAAAACGGTTGACTACTTCCTGAGTTGTCAATACCGCAGATTCTGTTGTTGACATAGTAATAAAATTTAAGTGTTAAAAAAAATGAATCAAAAGCTACGGTTATTTTGTGAACTATTAGGTTAAAAAATTATTAATGGCAAATTTTAATGGATAGGCTAAATTGAAGCGGAATTAAGTATTTCCCCATTTATGATTTTAAGCGCTCGATGGCGACGCCACGCCGCTGTCTGCCGTCCCGCAGGATTTTGACGGGCAAGC
>JANOFP010000316.1:0-2157 GCA_031413675.1 Bacteroidota bacterium | reverse complement strand
AAAACAACTGATTTTACCGGAACCATGTTTGAACAACAGGTAGCCCATGGCTATTTCATCATGAGCATTGCTGCCGGATTATTTGTAAACCAATTCGAAAAAAATCCTGTGTTATTAAATTATGGAATTGATGAACTGCGCTTCACCAAACCGGTGTATCCCGGTGCTGAGATTCATATCCGGTTTACCTGCAAGGAAAAACTGCCGAATGATAAAAGAGTTGTAGAAAAACCGGAAGACTTTAAACGCGGAGATGATATTGAAAAAGGAATTGTAAAATGGCTGGTGGAGATGATTGATGAAACCGGGGAAATAACTGGAGTAGCGACGATACTGACGATGGTGGCCAGGAACCGGCCTTTATGATAATAGGTTATTCTTTTATAACTTAGTTTTGTGAAAAGTTTCAGTATTGAAATAAATGATTTAAAGCATGAATTACAAGATATCATTTTCAGAACGAACAGTGGCGGCGAAAGCCAACTTATTAAAACAGCCCAAACCCACCTTAGAGAAAGTTTTACAGCAAGTAAGGGAATTAAAGAAAAAAAGCATAGCCGGGAACAGGAAGAAGAGAAATTGAAAGAATTTATTCAGCATCAAAATTTATGGATTTCTCCGGATTCGTTTGGCACTTATATTACCGAAGGGGCTGAACAAAAAGTTTATTTCCCGGAAAATTCAAACAAAGTAATTAAAATTTCAGATGCGGTCTTTTATCTCTTTTGGGAAGATTATTTTAATAATTTATTAATACACAACATTCTTTTTTCAGACACAGCATATACACTTTCCGGGTTTCATTTAAAGGGAAACAGGTTATTTGCAGTTTTGAAACAAGTATTTATAGAATCCACTGAGCTTACAAATCTTGATAACGTAAAACAGTTTTTAAGTGCCAATGGCTTTGAAATAAAAAAGAACAACGACTACGATCATCCCTTTCTTGGCATCATTCTGGAAGATTTACATGATGAAAATGTTTTGACAAATAATGGAAATTTGTTTTTTGTGGATACAGTAATTTATCTTACTGATAATTTTTATATATAAATAGTAACAGTATGGATGGATATGTAAAATCAGAAACACATCAAAGAATTACTACAATAGAATTTTTTCATCCGCAAAGCAATTCATTGCCGGGAAAAATATTACATGAACTTGCTTTGGTCATTCAGCATGCAGGCGAAGATCCGGCAACAGCTGTTATCATACTTCGCTCTGCTGGGGAAAAAGCTTTTTGTGCCGGCGCTTCATTTGATGAGTTGATGACAATTAAAAACGAAAAAGAGGGGTTGGCTTTTTTCAGCGGATTTGCTGATGTGATCAATACAATGCGAATTTGTCCTAAGTTTATTATTGGCCGAATTCATGGCAAATGTGTTGGTGGGGGTGTCGGACTGGCTTCTTCAGTTGATTATGCAATTGCTTATGAAGCAGCCGAAGTAAAACTAAGTGAGCTTGCAATAGGTATCGGCCCCTTTGTTGTAGGTCCGGCAGTTGAGAGAAAGATCGGATTGTCTGCTTTTTCTCAATTAGCTATTGATGCGGCACTTTGGCGCAATGCCGATTGGGCAAGACGAAAAGGATTGTATGCCGAGCTGCATTCTACAATTGATAGTATGGATGAATCTATTCTGAGACTTGCTAATTCTCTTGCACAGTCAAGTCCGGAGGCAATGGCAGAAATGAAAAAAATATTCTGGAAAGGAACAGAGCATTGGGATCAGTTATTATTAGAGAGAGCAAAGATCAGTGGACGATTAGTTTTAAGTGAGCATACAAAAATTGCGATTGAAAAATTTAAGACTAAGAAATAATCCCGGTAGTTTTTTGAAAAGAAAATAAGCTAAAAAATTTTTCCCAAAACTCTTTTTCTCTTTCTCTCATTTGTACTCTTAGCTAAATATTTAGCCCGCCACAAACACTGATCGTTTGCCCCGTAATATAATTGCCCAAATCACTGGCAAGAAACAAGGCCGTATTGGCAATATCTTCAGCCGAGGCAAAACGTCCTAATGGAATTCCTGCTTTGTATTTATCAGCTGCTTCACCTTCTTTTAGATAGCTGGTCATATCTGTTTCAACAAAACCTGGCGCTATGGCATTGCAGCGGATATTCCGGCTGCCCAATTCCTTGGCTACTGATTTGGT
>JANOFP010000315.1:0-2999 GCA_031413675.1 Bacteroidota bacterium | reverse complement strand
CAATAGTGTTCCCGGATTAAATATTATTGGTGATTTAATAAATCCTGATGAAGTAAATTTTAACCGGTATGTATTATCGCCCCGTGTAAATAATACCGGTGAAGATGTGGAAATGGATAATCCCGATGGAATTTATTTTTTTCTGAATGAAATACAAGTACAGTTGAGTGTAATTTCATCTTTGAACCTTGAAGATGTTTCTTTAATTACGGTTTCCAAACAACCAGCTCCGGCACTGGGAGCCTATAATGGTTACATTTCTATTTATACTAAAAAAGGAATTTCTAACACAACCAATTTGCAAAAAAGTTTTTCGTCTGATAAACGGGAGGGTTATTCTATTGTTCAGAATAGTTTTATTGCACAAGATTGGAGACCTGTATCAACATCCACGATTGTTACTAAAATAATAGACAAAACTTCTAAACCAATTTTATTAAAATTATCACCGGGTCAGTTGTATAAAATAATAATTGCAGGCCGGGATGAAAAAGGAAATTTTATTCTGGAAGAAAAACTTGTTCAGTAATTTTTATCCAAAAAATAAATAAGCCATTCCAATTGCAGTGATTACCCCTACCAAATCTGCTAGTAGCATTGCCCCGATTGAATACCGGGTATTCTTCACTCCTACTGCACCGAAGTAAACTGCCACTACATAAAATGTTGTATCAGCGCAGCCTTGAAGTATTGAAGATAATCTTCCAGCAAATGAATCTGCACCGAATGTACTCATGGTATCCACCATCATGCCCCGTGCACCACTGCCACTAAATGGACGAACTAATGCTGTTGGCAATCCATCTACAAATCTTGTATCGGCACCAGTGGCAACAAATAAATTTTTTATACCGTCGATAATATATTCAAATGTGCCACTGGTACGAAGCATACTTATAGCAACCAACATTCCAACTAAAAAAGGAATGATGCGTATTGCTGTTTCAAATCCACCTTTTGCACCATCTATAAAAGCATCAAACACATTAATCCTTTTATAAATGCCACCGAGTACGATTGCTACTAAAATCAGAAGGAGTAAACCATTTCCAAATGTGCCTGAAAAATTTTCGAGATCTTCTTTATTAAGTCTTACAAGCAATAAAACAAAAACAGATATTAAAATTGAAATACTTCCAATCCATGCAAGAATTACGGGTTGTAATAAATTTATCCTTTGTTTAATTGATACGATAATCATAGCGGCAACTGTTGCTGCAAATGTTACTATCATACAAGGAACAAAAATATCAGTAGCATTTTTTGCTCCAGCCCCGGCCCGGATGGCAATTACACTAACCGGAATCAACGTTAATCCGGATGCATGCAGACATAAAAACATTATTTGTGAATTAGAGGCTCGTGTTTTATCAGGATTAATTTCCTGTAAACTTTCCATTGCTTTTATTCCAAATGGCGTTGCAGCATTATCCAAGCCTAATAAGTTTGCAGAAAAATTCATCATCATATGTCCGGTAGCAGGATGGCCCTTTGGTACATCGGGGAATAATTTAGAAAAAAATGGACCGATAACTCTAGATAATAAATTGATACCGCCAGCCTTTTCTGCTATGCTCATAAAGCCCATGAATAAAGCCATGATTCCAATGAGTCCAATACAAATATTTACAGCATCCTTGCAAGTTTCAATTACGCCATTGGCAGTTTGTGTTTTTGAAGTAATTATAAATTCACCCTCTTTTTTATAAATCAATTTTCCTTCTTTCACCCTGTTCATTGTATCGAATGCTTTTATCAAGTCGGGTCTTGCAGAAATTAAACTTTGTTGATGGACCTGAACGGTATCCCCGCTTTTACCTATTATCATGCTGCTGAAAATTTGTTTCTCGCCAAACCCGCCAACAAACTTGATAGCAGCAACTAAAATAGCAATGATGATAAACGCCGACCAGATTCTGCTTAATGCCATAGATTGTAATTAGGATTTGAAGATAAACTTTTTGCTTCTCCATTTTCGATATTAATGATTCCTTTATAATGCCCCATTAATAAATTATGATTTATCTCATTTAAACGCCATGCCTGCCCTACTTTTTCTTCGAGTGTCATCTTTTGTAAATACGTGTATATTTTTATTTCAATAGAATCATGGCTCGTTACTTTTTGGGCCAATGAAAAAACGGGAATAAAAAGTAAGAATAATCTCGTAAAAGAAATCAATTTTCCGGCATACAAATCATTCATCTGAATTATTATTTTGGATTAAGAAAAAAAAGGAGCATAAAATTATCCAAGCTATTAAGATACACTCATTCTATTTAGTTTTATTCAGAAAAGCGTTACCACCCAACATTAAAACCATCATTAAGTGCATCATTATATTTCTTCAAATCGAAGGAATACAGGTATGGGGCTTTATGCGCCACCCCCTTTTTCGTTTCTTCTAAACGCTGCAGTATCTGGAAGCCAAGCATTTTTCGTTGAAAATTTCTTCTGTCTAATTTTTTGTCAAGAATGGTTTCGTATAATTTCTGAAGTTCCGGCATTGTAAATTTTTCAGACAATAAATTATAGCCTACAGGTTGATTGTGTAATTGCATACGTAATGTTGCAAGGGCTTTATCAAGAATTTTCCGGTGATCCAGAATTAATGCGGGTACTTTATGTATATCCCACCAAACGCATTTTTCAGATATGGTATCGGGTACGAGGCTTACTTTCGAAAATTCTACCAATGCGTAATATCCAATGGTAACAAATCGTTGCAGTAACCAAAGATCTTCATTTACTTCTATTCCATCTTTATTCAAGTCCTGAACATGGAATTCTTTTTGGGAACGATCTGGTTCACCAAAAGCATGAAATTGTTGCAGGAAAATTTCATTTAACCCTGTTCTTTCTTTCAATATCCTATAAGCAGCGGCATCTGTTGGTTCCTCTTTACCAATAAACCCTCCCGGCAATGCCCACATATCCAGATGGCGGTGTTTGAGCAATAATACTTTTAATTGATTTTCGTGAAAACCAAAAATCACACA
>JANOFP010000314.1:0-3495 GCA_031413675.1 Bacteroidota bacterium | reverse complement strand
CTGCATGTAAAAGTATTTGCAAGAGAAATAGGAAAAGATACGGGTTTTGTAATGTATGAAAGAAAATTCAACCCTAAAACAACTTACGAACTGCGATTGTACGGATTGAATAATGATGATTTATTTGACGTGGATGAAAATGTAAAAACTAAAATTAAAATCCGCATTATCGGTGGTAAAGGCAATGATACGTTTAATATAAAAGGGAATTCACCCATATTACTTTATGATATAAAAAAAGAGGGCAATTATATCAGGCAAAGTGGTCAAAAAACCAAGAACCGTTTTTCAACAGATCCCCCTGTAAATGGTAACAGTTTTACCGGCTTTAAATATAATAATACCCAGTTCCCTCAAGTGGAAACCGGTTTCAATTCTGATGATGGATTTCTTGCCGGACTCGGATTTACAAGAACCACGCATGGTTTCCGGAATCTGCCGTATGCAACCAATCAAAAATTTTCTGCACTTTATTCTGTTTATCATAATGCATTCCGTTTCGATTATTTCGGAGAGTTTAATCATATTACACGCAATACTGATTTGGTGATAAAAGGTCAATTGCGGTCACCCTCTTTAAATAATTTCTTCGGATTGGGCAATAATACAAAACCCGTTCAACCGATATCCAGTGGCTTTTACCGTGCCCGTTTCAAAGCACTGGAATTTCAGGTAATGACACGAAAACGATATTCAGATAAATTTCATTTTTTAATAGGCCCGTATTTTTATCATTACCAGGGAAGATACCAGGATAATGATGGCAAAGCATTGGGTTATCCCAGGTTATTTGGTCTTGACTCTGCAGATATATTCAGTAAAAAAAATTATCTCGGTGGCAAAGCAATTCTATTAGTTGATAACAGAAATAACGATTTTTTCCCTACCCGTGGTGTTTACTGGAATACTGAATTAGTTTCAGCTTTGGGCATTGGCAGCAGCAGTAATGCAATTACAAGACTATCTTCTGACATGAGAGTATATGCAAGTATGAGTGACCCGGCAAATGTAGTAGCAGTATTAGGATTGGGTGGTGGCCGTATTTACAGCAAAAATTTCGAATACTTCCAGGCATTAAGCATTGGCGCTGATCAAAATCTGCACGGATTTAGAAAAAACAGGTATATGGGCAGATCAAGTATGTATGGAAGTTTGGAATTGAAAGTAAAATTGATTGAAATGAAATCTTATTTACTTTCCGGTGCATTGGGTCTTACAGGTTTTTATAATATTGGCCGTGTATGGCTGAAAGAAGAAACATCAAATAAATGGCATGGCGCATTTGGCGGTGGTTTTTATTTTATGCCATTCAATCTTTTTGCAATTACAGCCACTGCCGGGTTTTCAAAAAATGAGAGGATATTCAATTTTAGTTTAGGAACAAAGGTGAATCTTACTTATTGAGTAAAAGTGGAATAAAAAATATTCCCGTTCCGAAAAATGACTGTCCGTTGTAAATATTTTTTTATATGATCCGAAAGAGTATCATTTTGCCGCGAAGTTCTGCCGTAAAAAAAAACGATGTAAAACGCATTTTTATAATTGCCATAGCATGGACAGTAATTGATCTTCTTATTTTTATTATCCGCTCTGCAACCGATACCTATACACCTAAATATGAAAGTACTGCTGCAGGTGCGGTAAAAACAATTTTGCTGAGGGAATTAAATGTTTTTATTTTCAGTTTAATCATTGGATACTTTCTTATCTCCGTATTAAAATATTTTCTCCGGAACCGGTCACTCTGGTTAAATCTTGTAACCAAAACATTGCTGCTTGTTGTCATTGCTATTGCAATGAATTTTTTTATTTATTTTACTTATAGCCTCCTGATAGAACAAAGGCCGGTAGCCGAAGCATTTAACAGGTTTATTGAAAGTACATTCCGTCAGCAATGGTTGCTGGAAAAAATGCCAGAATGGGTTTTATTATTTATTCTCACCCTGCTTGCTTTAGAAATCAACCACAACTATTCACAGGGAGTTTTTTTTAATATAATAATTGGCAATTACCTGCTTCCAACAGATGAAAAAAGGATTATTATGTTTATTGATTTGAAAAACTCCACACCTATTGCAGAAAAACTGGGACATACAGAATATTTTAAATTTATACGGGATGTAATTTACTGTATGTCGGCCGGTATTGCCGAATATGATGGCCGTGTTTATCAGTATGTAGGAGATGAAATAGTAGCCTGGTGGCCCAGTACCCGTGCTAATGCAAGAAAATGCGTCAACTCCATTATTGAAGCAAGAAAAATACTGAATATGAATGGTGAAATATTCAAAAGTCGTTATAATATTTTACCGGAATACAAAGTTGGCATTCATACAGGCGATGTTACAGTAGGCCAGGTTGGCATAGTAAAAAAAGATTTGGTTATGAGCGGTGATACCATCAATACAGCAGCACGGATTAGAAGTGAATGTACCGAACTGAATCAAAAATTTTTAGTGTCAAAAGAAATGATTGAACTACTGGATATGAAAAACTGGCACTCTGAAAGTATGGGTATGGTGGACCTGAAAGGAAAAAACGAAGACATAGAATTATTTGCTTTGAAAATCTGATTAGAATTGTTTTGATTATATGCAGCAGATAACTACGCAAATCAAAAAAAGAAAGCCATGGATATCCATATTCACCATTGAGTTTTTGTTTGTCCTGCTCCTGCTATTGGCGCTTATTGCTTTTATCTATGCTGTCAGGGTGGTCTTTATTTTAAAGGGAACAGAATTTGATGAAAATATTTTTAATGCCGTAGCTTCTTATATTACTCCTGGCAGAACAGGCATTATGAATGTCATTACATTATTAGGAAAGCATACTCTGCTAATCCCATTAAATTTTTTATTAATTGGTTTTTTTATTTATAAAAAACAAAAATGGTTTGCTATCCGGATTACTTCATTGTCTCTCAGCAGTGTGGTATTAAGTTTTACACTAAAAGCATTTTTTCAACGTGACCGGCCATTACTTCCGGTCATTGGTGATGTAAGCGGTTATAGTTTTCCCAGCGGGCATGCGTTGATTGGAATTGTTTTTTATGGATTACTCATCTACATTATCTGGCATGAAGTAAAACTAAAGTGGTTACAGATTTTTCTTTCTGTTTTCTTTATCCTGCTTATCGTCCTGATTAGTTTCAGCAGAATATACCTGCGTGTACATTATCCAAGTGATGTAATAGCCGGTTTAGCTCTTGGTTTTATCTGGCTGGTATTATCACTTCGGATCATACACAGAATAGAAAAAAAATATATTGCAAGGGAAACACTTAAAGCTGAAAAACTGGACGATTAATGCATCTGGCTATTTGTTGAAACAAGCCGCCTTGTATTTTGGAATACTTTAAGGAGTGTATACAAATTTCAACAACGTAGCCTTTGAGGTGACACCTTCGTTTGAAATATACATATCACCCTTGTTCTTAAAAGTAATGCCTTCCGGTTGTGTGAATAGTTTTCTTGCAAGCATAAAAACAGATTCCAC
>JANOFP010000313.1:0-3945 GCA_031413675.1 Bacteroidota bacterium | reverse complement strand
AACTTGAAAACCCAGAGAACTTAGCCCAAAGTGGATATATCACATCATCAAGGTTAGAGCTTTCACACTTTTATAAAAAAGGTGAATATTTTGCCAAAGACCTTTACCAAAGTTATTTGTGGTTTTTAATTTACAATGAATATAAAGTTGATTTTAGTATCTTAAAACAACAAGAAGCCATAGAAGAGATAAAAGGATTGGAGAAACTTTTGGACAAGTCCCAAATTCAAAATGCACCATTTGACGCAGAAAAACTTTTTGGACGGAAACTGAAAAACTTATTAGAACTTTATAAAACAACATTATAAAAGCACAATCGCATAACATGGGTATTGCTGCAAGTGTGGCAGGATGTTGTAATCTTCGGCTGTAGTTTGTCTCGTCCTGCTATAGTTTGACTAAATAATCATCCTAAAAGAAAAATTAAACTTTAAACAAATCAAAATCGCAACCAATTTGTTTTAAATGTTCCGAAAGCCTTACTTCATTCGTATCTGTAATTATCACCTGCCCTTCGTTTTCGATACATACTTTTTTTAAAAGATTGCTGATACGTTCTTCATCTAATTTTTCAAATACATCATCTAATAACAAAACGGGAGCATACCCTTTTTCGTTTTTCAATACTTCCAGCTCTGCAAGCTTCAATGAAAACAATAAGCTTTTCCGTTGCCCTTGCGATGCTATGTTTTTAAACAACTGCGTATTCATTTTTATTTCCAAATCATCTTTATGAATACCGGTCGTAGTTCGCTGTGCCAGCATATCTTTTTGCCGGTAGGTGTTTAGCAATTCGGTGAATGTTGTATTTATTAAATCGGTTTCGTAACTAATATTGATATCTTCCTTTCGTTTCGAAATTTCATTATAAAGTTTTATAACCTCAGGAATAAACCGGGATAAAAATTCTTTTCGCTTCGAAAAAATAAAATTTCCGGGTTTTATCAGTTGCTCATTCAATACATCCAGCAAGAGTAAATTCCGGTTTCCTGTTTCAGCAAAAGAGGCCAGCAACGAATTTCGCTGGCGCAAAATTTTATTGTAAACAATTAAATGCTTCAAATAATCTGCATCTAGTTGGGAGAGGAGGGCATCTAAAAATCTTCTTCTTTCTTCACTGCCACCGGTTATCAGTTGCGCATCATCGGGTGCTATCATTACGCAGGTATATCTGCCAATATGCTCCGAAAGTTTTTCATAGAGAATATCGTTGATAGATAATTCTTTTTTCCCCGTCTCCCTTAAAATACAAACTGCTTTTTCGGCTGCGTTATTAAAAACAAAATCACCTTCCAGTCGGAAACCCGATTGGCCCTGCTGCACATTCACCGTTTCAATTCTGGAAAAATAACTTTTGGTAAAACAGAGATAGTAAATGGAATCGAGCAGGTTCGTTTTGCCGGCGCCATTATTTCCGCAAATACCAATTATCCTTTTATCAAATTTAAAAGATCGGCTGCTATAGTTTTTAAATTGGGTTAATGATATGGATTGTATGCGCAACATGGGTGTACAAAATAAGGGTAACGGCAACGAATCCGGTTATTTTTTTATGGGTTATTAAAGAATAGAACGGTTTATTTTTAGCAGGATGGAATCGTAAGCCAGAACCCAAAAAATCAATACCTTCGCCGCGTCGAAAATTATTTATTTTATTTATAGTCCGATTAGCTTATGACGATTGGTGTTTTGAAAGAACCTCATTACGAATCACGGGTGTCTTTGCTTCCAGAAGCCGTGCTGGGTTTAACTAAAAAAAATATTTCTGTAATTGTAGAATCGGGTGCCGGAGCAAAAGCATTTGCCCCGGATGAAGATTATCTGAAAGCCGGAGCACAAGTCAGGAATATTGATGAAGTAATCTCAGCATCAAATATTCTTTTATGTATTCATGCCCCGCAACAATCTGCAATTACAAATTTTAAATCTAAAATCCTTATTGGTGTTTTTCACCCCCTGCACAATATTGATCTGATTAAGGAGTGTGCTGCAAACAATATCACTACATTTTCTTTAGACATGTTGCCACGTACTACCCGGGCACAGACAATGGATGTGTTAAGCAGCCAGGCAAATATTGCTGGCTACAAAGCTGTATTGCTTGCTGCAAATTTATATTCAAGATATTTTCCCATGTTTATGACTGCAGCGGGAAGTATAAAGCCTGCTAAAGTTTTAATACTCGGTGCAGGTGTCGCCGGTTTGCAATCTATTGCCACTGCAAGAAGATTGGGTGCTGTAGTAGAAGTGTTTGATACAAGACCGGCGGTAAAAGAGGAAGTAATAAGCCTCGGTGCAAAATTTATTGAGGTGGAAGGTGCAGCCGATGCAAGCAAAGCCGGTGGATATGCCGTGGAGCAATCGGATGAATATAAACTAAAGCAACAGCAGAAAATTTCGGAGAGTATTGCCAAAGCAGATATTATTATTACAACTGCACAGATACCCGGGAAAAAAGCTCCGGTACTGATTACAGAAGAAATGATGAGTGCCATGCGCAACGGAAGTGTGATAATTGATATAGCTGCAGCCACAGGAGGGAATACACCCTTTACAAAAAACAATGAAACGATTTTACACAAAGGCATTACCATCGTTGGTAATAGTCATTTGCAAAGCACAATGCCATCGGATGCAAGCAAAGTATATGGAAAGAATATTTTAAATTTTTTGGTACTGATAACAGATAAGGAAGGAAATATAAACCTGAATTGGGAAGATGACCTGGTAAAAGGCAGTTGTATAACGCATGGTGGAGTTATTACAAATTCAACAGTAAAGAGCCTGGTAAATTAATTAAGCAATTGAAAATAAGATTATGAACAATATACTTTCATGGATTACCGCACACCAGCAAACAATCTACATTGTAGTACTGATGATTTTTGTTGGGATAGAAGTTATCGGCAGAGTGCCAAGCGTTTTACATACACCATTAATGAGTGGAGCAAATGCAATTCACGGTGTAGTTATTATTGGAGCCATCATCGTAATGGGAAAGGCAGAGAGTAACAATTATTTTGCGTTGATTCTCGGATTTCTTGCTGTTATACTCGGCACATTAAATGTTGTAGGTGGGTTTGTAGTAACTGACCGGATGTTGGAAATGTTTAAAACAAAACAAAAGCCCAAATAACAAGAAACAAGAACC
The DNA here is from genome assembly GCA_031413675.1 of Bacteroidota bacterium. Taxonomy (GTDB): domain Bacteria; phylum Bacteroidota; class Bacteroidia; order Chitinophagales; family Chitinophagaceae; genus VBAR01. The sequence goes on along the minus strand of JANOFP010000313.1, from coordinate 794 downwards.
AAGAAACAAGAAATAAGAACCAAGAAACTAGAAACTAGAACCAAGAAACAAGAACCAAGAACTAAGAAACAAGAACCAAGAAACAAAAAACAAGAAAAAAAAAAGAAAACAGGATAGTCAAGTATGGAAACTCCGAGTAAAATATATGATTTGGAAGAAAGAACTGCTTTATATGCAGAACGTGTCCGGGATTTTTGTTTAAAACTGCCAAAGAATCCAGCAAATATTGAATATATACGGCAACTAATCAGGGCAGGTAGTTCGCCAGGCGCTAATTATATTGAGGCCAATGAAAGCATAGGAGATAATGATTTTAAAATGAAAATAAAAACATGCAGGAGAGAATCTAAAGAATCATCTTATTGGTTGCGACTGATAATTACGGATGGTTCAAAAGAGATAGAAGATGAAAGAGCTTATTTGAGACAGGAAGCAAAAGAATTAGTTTTAATTTTTACTGCGATACTTAAAAAACGAGGGGATTAATTTTGAGTTGTATTTTTTTTGTTTCTTGTTTTTTGTTTTTTGAGATTTAAATTAAATTATGGAATTAAACATACTCACATTTTGCTACCTGATTGCTTCAATCACTTTTATTCTGGGATTGAAAATGCTTTCCAACCCAGCATCTGCCCGCAAAGGAAATCTGATTGCTGCCTTCGGAATGACGCTTGCTATCATCGCAACCATATTTTTATACAAAGATGAAACGGGCAAAAGGCTTCACAATTATGCATGGATATTCGGGGGCATCGTCATCGGAACAATAATTGGCACTCTGGCTGCAAAAAAAG
>JANOFP010000312.1:0-20863 GCA_031413675.1 Bacteroidota bacterium | reverse complement strand
GAAGTAAAATTGTAGCCTCTAAAACGCTGAAAGAATTTGAAACTATTCTCAGCAGGGTAAATTTTTTCCGCATCCATCATTCCTATCTTATAAATCTGAACTATATAAAACGCATCGCAAAAACAGATGGCTGTACGGTTGAACTGCCGCATGGCATCAGCCTCGATGTGGCCCGTAGCAAAAAAGACGAACTGCTGGAAAAGATTACCACATTGTAACCCCGGCTCATTTCTTTTTCACCCGGCTCATTCAGGACATCATCCGGCTCATTGGCCGGATTTTCTATAGTTAGCCTCTATAGCTTACTGTACAAATTTTTTGTGTATGAGAAGATATTTTACCCAATCATTATCTGTCCTTTTATTTTTAGCACTGAATCTTTCAGCATCTGCCCAATGGACCGCAGATAAAGCGGTGAACACAACGGTAGCAGTGCAACCGGGTCAGCAGCGAAGTGTAGTAGCCTGTAGTGATGGCGCAGGTGGCGCCATCATTGCCTGGTATGATGACCGCGATAATAACAGCTCGTATGATGTATATGTACAACGGCTCAATGCAGCCGGAGTGCCTCAATGGGATGTTGCGAATAATGGAGTAAGTCTTGCGAATACAAATTTTTTACATAACACCTGGGCCGCTGATGGTTTTCACAATATCAATATGTTTGCTGATGGCAATGGTGGTGCCGTATTGGTTTTTGTTAGCGGTACTGCTACAGGCTCTACAAGAGATATTGTTGCTCAACGGGTGGATGCAAACGGCAATAAAGTGTGGGTAGGTAATGCCGGTAATCCAATGGTGCTTTGTAATGCAGCACTTGCTCAATTGAATCCTAAAGTAACTAGAACGAATGATGGATTTTTCGTAGCTGCATGGCAGGATTTTCGCAGTGGCACATCCAATGATATCTATGCACAAAAAGCAGATGCCGCCACCGGCGCAAATCAATGGACTGCGACCGGAGCATTAGTAAATGCTGCTGCCAACAACCAGTACAATCCGCAAGTGATTGGTACCGGCTTAAATGGTGAAGTGGTGATAGTCTGGTTGGATAACAGAAACGGAGTAAGTGTCACTGATATTTTTGCACAGAAGCTGAATGCAGCGGGAACAAGGATTTGGTTTGGAAATGAAATGCCAACTCCTTTGGCTTCCGGCCGTCCCATTTGTACAGGCAATACAGTAATCGGAGATTTTGTAATGACAACTGATGCTGTTGATGGCGCCATCATTGCCTGGCATGATGGAAGAAACAGCAATGGAGATGTGTATGCACAGCGAATTGATGGAACCGATGCAGGAAATTTGAAGTGGACAGTAAATGGTGTGCCGGTGGTAAATAATGCCAGTACACAGTTACCGGAAGCAATTTGTATTACAGCTTCGGGTGTTGTGATAAGTTATATTACGAGGCCGGCTGGCCAACCTGAATACAGTAACGACCTGCATGTGCAAAAATTGGAAATAACCAATGGTACCGTGCAATGGGGAACCGGTGTAGTGGTTTCAGATGCACCATTCAGACAGTATCAAAGTGAAATAGTAAGCGATGGCGCAGGGGGTGTGCTGCTGTGCTGGATGGATAGTGAACAGGGTATTGGAACAAACGAAGACAATATTTATGCGCAACGCATCAACAGCAGCGGGGTGTCGCAATGGGTTTCATTAAACGAAGGCATGCTGGTGAGTAATGCGGCCAATATACAAAGTGAACCTGTCATTGTCAGCAATGGATGTATATCCATTATTGCATGGCTTGATTCAAGAAATGGTTCCAACCCCGATGTTTTTGCTTCTTCACATGATTGTAGCGGTCTTATACCCGGAGCTACATCCACCGGTGACTATCGCAGCAAACAAACCGGTAACTGGAATGTTGCAGGCAGTTGGGAACGTTTTGACGGATCTAATTGGGTGAATGCTCCTTCGGCTCCATCCAATACAGATGGAATAATTGAGATAAGAAATGGCCATACCATATCAGCCAACAGTGTTATCACAGCCGACCAGGTTGTAATAAGTGCAGGTGGTATTTTAAATATCACTTCTACATTTAACCTGAATGATGGAACCGGGACTGATGTGACGGTAAATGGAACATTGGGTTTTAGTACTGGAGCAATCAATGGTGCTGGAACTATTGTTATTGCAAGCGGCGGTATATTTTTATTGAATACAGCTGATGTAAAATCAATCAATGCTGTTTCAACTATTACAAACAATGGAACTATAACGTGGCAGGAAGGTGGCTTGAATTTTAGTGCTGCAGTTATTAACAATAACATTTTTAATATAAGTGCACCGGCATTGTGGCAATTCAATGGTGGCTTGACAAATAGTGGCACCATCAACAAAACAGCAGGCGCAACCACCATTGCTACTCCATGGAGCAATAGCGGAACGATAAATTTAAGTGGTGGTAGTTTAACAAGTTCACAAACTTTTACAAATACCGGAACAATCAATTTTACCAACGGAGCATCGTGGCAAAATAGTTCAACGTTTAATCATAATACGGGATCTGTAATCAGTGGAACAGGAAACTTTTCTAATTCAGGTACGTTGAGTTTAAATAGTAACCAGGTCTTTCCAGCCACACTTATTTTTTCAAATACTAATCTTATCAATGGGAACGGCGCATTGACAATAAATAATGATTTTATAATACTCGGCAATATAACTGGTAATGGTTTATTAACAGTAAATGGTAATGTGGATTGGCAGGGGGGACAGCTTGGCCGTTCAACAACTATAGCCATTAGCCGGAATTTTTTATTGAGTACTGCTGCTGTTAAATCATTAAATGCAGGAACGATTACAAATAATGGAACCCTGACATGGTCGGATGGCGGATTAAACTTTAGCGGGGCAGTTGTCAATAATAATATTTTTAATATCAGTGCTACGGCTTTGTGGCAATTCTCCGGGGGCCTTACTAATAGTGGTACTATCAATAAAACTGCAGGTTCAACTACTATTGCCACGCCATGGAGCAATAATGGAACAATTAATCTTAGCGGAGGTTCTTTAGCCAGTCAAGATGTTTTTACAAACACAGGAGCAATAAACATTACAAATAGTACTACCTGGCAAAATAGTTCAACATTCAATCATAATTCAGGGTCAGTAGTAAGTGGAACGGGAAGCTTTGCAAATTCAGGTACTTTGACTTTGAATATTAACAAGGTGTTTCCATCAACACTTGTTTTTTCTAATTCCAATACCGTTAATGGGAATGGCGACCTCACAATCAATAATGATTTTATAATACTTGGCAATATAACTGGTAATGGTTTATTGACAGTAAATGGTAACGTGGATTGGCAAGGGGGTCAGCTTGGCCGTTCAACAACTATAGCCAATGGAAGAAATTTTTTATTAAGTACTGCTGCTGTTAAATCATTAACTGCAGGAACGATTACGAATAATGGGACATTGACGTGGCAGGAAGGCGGACTAAACTTCAGCGGGGCAGTAGTTAATAATAATGTTTTCAATATCAGCGCTTCGGCGTTGTGGCAATTTGGCGGCGGACTAACCAATAATGGAACAATTACGAGGACAAATGCAGGTTCAGCGAATATCAATACTCCAGTTACAAATGCTGCCACAGGCATTATCAAAGGAATTGGCAACTTGATTTTTTCTTCTACATTCACAAATAGCGGTACCATTGAACCGGGATTATCCCCCGGAATATTTACAGTGGATGGCACACAGCCTTTCTCGGCTACCAGTACTTTGCGGATAGAAATTGCAGGCAATGGCGGTACCGGTAATCCAACAGGTCATGATCAATTACAAAGAGGTTCAAATCTTACATTGATTGGGGTTCTCACTGTTGTAGAAACCGGAACAGTACCGGATGGAGATTATACAATCATTTCACTTACATCAGGAACCATCAGCGGCACTTTCATTTCTTCTAACTTGCCTGCTAACTACACAATTATTTATAACAGCAACAATGTTGTGGCTAGAAAAGGACCACCTGCCTGTGTGCCTGCTGTTTCAATAGCAGCCAACCCGGGCAATACTATTTGTTCTGGTGTAAACGTAACATTTACGGCTACTCCAACGAATGGCGGAGCAAGTCCGTCATATCAGTGGAAATTAAATGGCAATAATGTTGGAACAAACAGTAATACCTATTCAAACAATGCATTGGTAAATGGCGATGTGGTGAGCTGTGTAATGACAAGTAATGCACCTTGTGCAAATCCCACAATAGCCACATCAAACAATATTATTATGGTAGTAACAACATCCGTTACTCCATTCGTAAGTATTGCTGCGAACCCGGGTAATACAATTTGCACAGGAACCAGTGTAACATTTACAGCCACACCAACCAATGGAGGCACTCCATCCTATCAATGGAAATTGAATGGAGGTAATGTCGGAACCAACAGTTCAACCTATACAAATACTGTATTAGTAAATGGCGACCAGGTGAGTTGTGTGATGACATCTTCTCTTGCATGTGCATCACCAACAACTGCCACGTCGAATACAGTTACAATGACGGTAACAGCAACCGTTACTCCATCGGTAAGCATTGCTGCCAATCCGGGTAATACCATTTGTACCGGCACATCGGTAACATTTACAGCTACACCAACGAATGGCGGCACTCCATCTTATCAGTGGAAGTTAAATGGAAATAATGTAGGCACAAACAGTTCAACCTATACCAATGCTGCATTAACAAACGGCGACCAGGTAAGTTGTGTAATGACATCTTCTCTTGCCTGTGCTTCACCAACGACTGCAACTTCGAATATTATTACAATGGCAGTGACTGCAACCGTTACTCCATCAGTAAGTATTGCAGCGAATCCGGGTAATACAATTTGTACCGGAACTTCAGTAACATTTACTGCCACGCCAACAAACGGGGGTACTCCATCTTATCAGTGGAAATTAAATGGAGGCATTGTCGGTACAAACATTTCAACCTATAACAATGCTGCATTAGCAAACGGTGATCAGGTTAGTTGTGTAATGACATCTTCTCTTGCATGTGCTTCGCCAACTACTGCAACTTCCAATACTATTACAATGGCAGTAACAGCAACCGTTACACCATCCGTAAGTATTGCAGCCAATCCGGGAAATACAATTTGTACCGGCACATCAGTAACATTTACAGCAACACCAGTAAATGGCGGCACACCATCCTATCAGTGGAAATTAAATGGAGGCAATGTCGGTACAAACATTTCAACTTATACCAACACCACACTTGCAACTGGAAATACTATCAGTGTTGTGATGACTTCATCTTTGGCTTGTGCATTACCAACAACAGCCACATCCAGTACAATCACGATGACAGTAAATTCTTTAAATACCTACTATCGTGACCAGGATGGAGATACTTATGGTAATGCTGCCGTAACAACACAGGCATGCACACTACCGGCAGGATATGTTACAAACAATACCGATTGCAATGACAATAACACTGCCATCAATCCCGCTGCAACAGAAATATGTGGTAATGGTATAGATGAGAATTGTAATGGAATGATGGATGATGTTTGCCCAACCAATTTCCCGGTTTTGCAGACAAGAACCTACCCGGTAAAAGAAGGCGATGCAGGTAATAATGTCGTGGATTTAGAGGTGAAACTTGACAGATCAGCACCCCGTGAAGTAAGATTGAATTATACAACCGTTGATGTTGAAGCGATCACAGGCCAGGATTATTTGACAACATCTGGTATTTTAATAATACCGGTTGGCGCATCCTCCGGAATAATCAGGGTTACTATTAAAGGCGATATAATCAGGGAAAATAACGAACGCTTTCATCTTGTTTTCAGTAACCCGATCAATGTTACTGTTTCAGGTGATCCATTCAGCCGTGTAATGATTATTGATGATGATAAAGGAAAGCTGATGACACTGGTGCGTCGTAATGAACAATGGCGGGTTCCTGTTCCTGCGGATCAACTTGAAGAGATTGTTCTTTTTAATAAGAATGGTCTGCCAGTAATAAAAAAGGGAAATACTTCCAATAGTATTAATCTTTCAAGATTGGCTTCGGGAGTTTATTATTACCAGGTTAGTGCCAGGCTGGATAATAAAGCGACTATGTATTCTGGAATGTTGTTGATTGTGGACTAAGTAATTTTCAAATTCACTCCACCTGTATTTTTCATTAAACCGGGTGTACTAAATGAATCAGGCACCCGGTTTATTTATTTTCTTTCCTTATTTTCGGCAGATAAAGCATCTGCATGACCCAAAGAAGAATGTTACCCTTCCTTATTTGTTTTTTTCTGGTTAACTCTAATTTACTGAATGCTCAGGTTGATTCTGTAAAAAATTTATATAAACGCATTCAATATCCAACCGGGTTACTGAATTCAAATTTTGGAGTGAGCATTGGATATATTCATTACGCCTTTACTTCAACGCAACTGGAGCCGGGTTTTGCTGTAAGTGAAATTCAGATTCCACCTATCGGCGTAAGAGTAAATTTAATTGGTCATCGTTTTAATAAATGGCTTTCAGGCAATATTCATTATTTGCGCCCTGTTGGTTGGGTAAAATATAAAAACGTAAATGGCGATAATGAAGAGCATTCGGTATGGATGAATATTGCGGGGCTTACATTAAAAACAGAATTACCAATAGCAAAAAAAATATCCTGGTATGGCGAAGCCGGGTTGGGAGTGATTACAAGAAAAGGATTTAAAGTAAATAATATTTGGGCTGTTAAAGATGCAGGCTATTCCACCGGTTTTTTTGAAACAGGATTACGTTATCATATAAATAATAAATGGGATTTGCTGGCCAGTACGAGTTATTCGCCAGCTCATGGAAAAGAAAAACAACCAGCCACTTATTTTTACTCAACAGGCTTTACTTATAATATGAAACGGTTGCCACAAAAAAAGCTGGATGAAAATTATAAGGCAGGTTCTTTTTTCCCAAAGAATACAATTCAAATTGGAATTTCAACAAATACATTTGGCTATGGAGTAAATAATTTTGTATCGGGAGAAAGCCCTATACCAATTTTCTGGGGGGGAGAAGCAGAGCTTAAAAACGGAATTGCTTTCCATTATCATCGTAATATTTTTCATGCACGCAAAGTATTTTCATTTGACTGGGGTATTAGTTCATCCTTCTGGAAAAGTAATAAACTGGGAAATAGTTTTTTTACCCTTTCAATTTTTCCGGTTTTACGTTTCAATATTATTCATAGCAAACCGGCAGATTATTATTTTTATTATTCCATTGCCGGACCTACGTATATTTCTAAAACAATTATCGACGGACAAAATACGGGGCGTCATTTTACTTTCCAGGATTTATTGGGCATTGGCACCTTTATGGGAAAGCAACGAAAAATAAATGCCGAAATAAGAATTGGCCATTATAGTAACGGAAATATTTTCCCCAATAATGATGGTGTAAAAATGCCACTTACATTTTGTGCGGGGTATAGTTTCTGATTTACTTAGCCTCGTCAGAATAATTTTCTACTTCTTCTTTTAACACCGGTTCATTCAACTGTACCACATGTACCCGTTTCTTTTTTGCACGGCTGCGCATGGTCATGTTCAGCATTTCCACCATAAACGAAAATGCCATTCCGAAGTAAATATAATTTTTGAGATGAAGCATTTCTGCCTGGTGATGATCCCAGCCTTCTATTACCAGGCTTAATCCAATCATCACTAAAAAAGAAAGTGCCAGCATTTTAACGGTAGGATGTTTATGAACAAAAGAAGAAATTGCCGGGCTGAATAAAAACATTACAATCATGGCAACAACAACTGCAGCAATCATTATTTCCACATGCTTTGCCGTACCGCCTGCAGTAATCACACTGTCAAAAGAGAATACGGCATCAATAATCATTATCTGCACAATTGCTTGCGATAAAGAAATTCCCTTTCCTTTTTTTAATTCCACATTCGGGTCTTCACCTTCCAGTTTTTCATGAATTTCTTTTACCGATTTATAAATTAAGAATAAGCCACCCACTAACATAATAATACTTGCTAAATCAAAACCTTTGTCAGCAATTGAGAAAATATTTTTTCCTTTTTGAGAAAGCAACCAGCCTAATCCCATCAGCAAGAGGCTTCTTGAAATAATTCCGGTTATCATCCAGATGCGGCGGGCCTTCTTCATATCATTCTTATTCTTCAATCGCCCCATAATAATGCTTACAAAAATTACATTATCAATGCCCAAAACTACTTCAAGAATAACAAGGACGATAAAACTGATAATACTTTCGCTGGTTAATAAATGTTCCATCTGTTTATTGAAAATTTAAAATTTAAGATTGCAAATTGCAAAAAAATTTCTGATATTTATTTGAATATTGATTGTTGAACAATGAGTATTGATTTATTATTATTTATCTATGACCTGTTGCTCAACTCTAATTCTTTACAAATGTTCTTTACTATACCCGGTCCTTCATAAATAAATCCTGTCCACACCTGAACCAAAGATGCTCCTGCGTCTATTTTTTCTTTGGCGTCATCTCCGGTAAAAATTCCCCCGCTTGCTATAATTGGCAACTCGCCATTTGTTTTTTCAAAAATATATTTTACAATTTCTGTGCTTTTATTCTTCAATGGCAAACCGCTAAGGCCTCCCTGCTGACTGGCAACTGTTGATTGCTGACTGACTCCTTCTCTACTAATAGTCGTATTGGTTGCTACAAGTCCATCCAGTTTTATTTCCAATGCCAGGTCAATCACATCATCAATTTGCTCTTTAGTTAAGTCCGGTGCTATTTTTAATAAAATGGGTTTAGCAACTGCTTTCGCATTATTAATCATTTGCAGATGTGTAAGAATTTTCCGCAGTGATTCTTTTTCCTGTAATTCTCGCAGCCCGGGTGTATTGGGCGAACTTACATTGACTACAAAATAATCAACATAGGGATGCAGTTCTTTAAAACAGATTTCATAATCCTTCCATGCATTTTCGTTGGGAGTAATTTTGTTTTTGCCGATATTGCCTCCTACGATCAGTCTGCAGTCAGCAGTCTTCAGTCTGCCTGCTTCCGACTGCGGGTTTCCAATTGCCGATTGCCAATTGCGTAATCTTTCCGCCACCACTTTCGCTCCATCATTATTAAATCCCATTCTATTAATCAAGGCCTTGTCTTTTGGCAAACGAAAAAGTCTTGGTTTCTCATTACCCACCTGTGGCAACGGAGTTACCGTTCCTATTTCTACAAAACCAAAACCGAGACATTCAAGCTCCCTTAAATATTTTGCATTTTTATCAAAACCGGCGCCGAGTCCGATTCTATTTGAGAATTGAATATTGAATACCTGCCTGCCGGTAGGCAAGGTTGAATATTGATTGTTTCCTTTCGGAGCATATAATGAATGAATCAATTTTCTAATTACACCGATTTTACAAATTACTTTCAGCAGGTTCATGGAGAAATAATGCACCCACTCAGGCGGAAAAATAAATAATATTGTACGTAAAATGCGATACATAAAAGCGCTGCGAAGATAAGCAGCCGGAATGGAGTGGTTTGAACAAAAACTTTATCTTTGGCTAATAAAGTTGCATAAACAACTTTTCGTATTTTTGGCAATTGAAAATCCAGGGAGTAGTTGATGAGTGCTGAGTAAAATTACAACAGTATCCCGCATGTGCGGGACTTCGCAACGGATGTTTAATAGTAGTAATTAGTCTGGTTCATAAAAAATAAATTTATCATCATGCAGGAAGCATATATCGTAGCAGGTTTTCGTACCGCAGTAGGCAAAAGTAAACGGGGTGGTTTTCGTTTTACCAGACCCGATGATTTGGCAATAGATGTAATTAAAGGTTTGATGGCGACCGTGCCGCAGTTGGATGCGAAGCGGGTGGACGATGTGATTGTTGGTAATGCTGTGCCCGAAGCGGAACAAGGTTTGCAATTTGGCCGCATGATTTCTGCTAAGGCATTGGGTATCGATGTGCCCGGTGTAACAGTGAACCGCTATTGTGCAAGTGGATTGGAAACAATTGCTATTGCCACTGCGAAAATAAGAATGGGAATGGCAGATTGTATTATTGCCGGTGGTACAGAAAGTATGAGTTTGGTTCCTACGGCTGGTTGGAAAACGGTTCCATCTTATTCTATTGCTACTACCGAACCTGATTATTATTTAAGTATGGGTTTAACTGCCGAAGCTGTTGCAAAAGAATATAATATTTCCAGGGCGGCGCAGGATGAATTTTCTTTTAACTCGCATCAAAAAGCAATCAGTGCAATACAAAATGGTTTTTTTAAGCCCGGAATCCTTCCAATAAATGTTGAGGAAGTTTACCTGGATGCGAAAGGAAAAAAACAAAAAAGAAATTATACAATGGATACGGATGAAGGTCCACGAGCCGATACATCTGTTGAAGCATTAGCGAAATTAAAACCTGCATTTGCTGCAGGCGGTTGTGTAACGGCAGGCAATTCATCTCAGACAAGTGATGGTGCCGCTTTTGTAATTGTGATGGGAGAAAAGATGGTGAATGAATTGGGTTTGAAACCAATTGGCAGGTTAGTAGGTGCCGCAGTTGCAGGTGTACATCCACGTATTATGGGAATTGGCCCGGTGGCTGCTATTCCAAAGTTGCTGAAACAAATAAACATGAATCTTGCTGATATAGATTTGATAGAACTCAATGAAGCATTTGCATCGCAATCATTGGCAGTTATTCGTGAAGCAGGGCTTGATCCTTCTAAAGTAAATATTAATGGTGGTGCTATTGCACTCGGTCATCCGCTGGGTTGTACAGGATGTAAACTCACAATTCAAAATCTGCATGATATGAAACGCCTGAATAAAAAATACGGAATGATAACAGCTTGTGTCGGCGGTGGCCAGGGTATTGCTGGGGTAATAGAAAATATTAATTAATATTTTTTATTTTGTTACTGGTATTTGTTGTTGAAGACTTAATTGTCTTTCAGCTTCATTGTAAACAGATTTAAGATAATCATCCGCTTTCCAGTTTACCTTATTCAGTGTTTCAATGCATTCCTTATATTTTTTCAGTTCAAAATAATTTACCGCAAGATTGAACAAACTCATTTCAAATTTTGGTGTAAGTGCCAGGGCTTTCAGATAATACTTAACCGCCATAGAATAATCTTTCTTATCAGTAAACAGGGTTCCGATATTATTATATACCATATAGCTGTTTGGATTATATTTTACTGCTGTAGTAGCTTCTTTAAAAGCTAAATCAAAGTTTTCCTTTTTTTGATACGCATTGCTACTGTAAATTTCAATTGATTTTGCAACCGGATCAAGGGTCACAAAAGAATTTTTCCCGGCTTTTACTTCTTCTAACACCGTATCATATTGTCCTATTTTATCATACCCCATTGCACGATTCAGGTGAACTTCAAAATTGTATTTTTTTATTCCGATAAAAATATTGAAGGCGGCAATAGCTATAGCCGTTAGGGTTATCCATTTTGGATAAGCTTGTTCTTTTGATTTTTCTGTTAAAGAAAAATTATAGTAAATACCAAGGATAATTCCGCATAGTATTGAAAAGTATAAACTATGTTCAATTCTTTCCTGCGGAAAACTAAATAGCGAATCAAACACAAAGCCTGCCATACCAGCAAGCATTACTATGGTAACTATCTTTTTTTCGTCGGAGATTGATTTTAAAACAATCTTGAATCCGAGAAATGCAATTATTAAAAAAGGGATAAAATAAAATAGTGCACCGGGTATACCGGTTTCACTTGCTATTAATAAAAAATCATTATGTGGCTGATCGGGAACATATTTTCCTTCTTCCCAAACCAAACCCGTTGTCCCCATTGCAGGAACTGCTATTCTCCAATTGCCGGGGCCAACACCCATAACCGGATTTTTTTTGATTACACCAATTGTTTTATTCCAGATTTTAAATCGCTCCTGTACGTTTTGTTTTTCCGCAGATGAATCCGCAGATCCTCTTGTTAAACTTGCTGCCCGTGCTTTTATTGAGTTTGTAAACTCTTCATTTTGATTTCCAAAAAACAATAAACTGATGACTAAAGCAGAAATGACAAATCCAATTGCTGAGGCTTTCAACCATTTGCCTCTGTTGGTTGGAGAAAAAATTGAAATTAAAACTAAGGTGATGACAAAGATTAAGAGTGCTGCAACCCATGCCGACCGGGTTTGCGATAAAAAAATTGATACAATTAATAAGAGCAAAGAAACGGCTGCAAGATATTTCCAGACTTTACTGCTTTGATGTAAAACTAATAAACAAAAAGGGATTAATAGCATTTGTGCCGAGCCGAATAAATTTCTGTTTGCCATTAAGCCATACGGGATAAAATTTCCGGGCAGTTCTGTAAAAGCGGTACCATAAAACTGAGCAATACCGATAAAACTTTGAAGGATGCCGGCAATAACCAAAGTTTTTGCGATTTTTATTAATTGGTTTTCCTCCTTTATAACAACACTCATAATCACAAACAACAACAACAGGTTTAATAAATGGCGGCTGATTAAATAAAATCCTTCGTTAGGGTTTATCGCTTTAGAAGATGATGCAATACTCCAACCCACGAAAGCAATGCCGAGTAAAAAAATTATTTTAATCGGTAACGGAAGTTTAGCAGGAGCATTTTTTTTGCCAGGAGAAAAAAATACAATGATATATAATAATATAAAAATTCCAAGAAATAAATAGCGAATGGGTACAACAGGGTCAATTAATTTTTCTGAAAATAAAAAAGGTAAAACGGCTGATAAAACTACTAGCCAGTTGGTCTTGTTTTTAAAACCTGAATTGGAAACGGGAGCAGGTTTTTTATGAGAAGTAATTTCAGGTGTTGTAAGATTAGAAACCTTTTTTTGGTCTTTATTTTTTTTACTCATAAACAGGATGCGGCTTTAGTGTAAACATAATTACACTTTTTTTTTGAAAATAAATAATTAAGAAAAAAAGGGTTGAGGAAAATGAAATACGCTTATTTATGACATTCTTTTTCGAGTACCGCCACTATTTTATCGTAATACTCTTTTGCTTTTTTGGGTGTACGGCCAATACAAACCACACCTATTTTTCCATATTGCGATAGGGCGCCGATTAAATGAAACATAACCCCTTCCTGTGATGTGCCGTCGAAATGAATATCATTTATCATGGCAATATCAATTAAATCATGCGGGGTAATACCGATATATTTTTCACTTTTCAAATTATCCGAACAATAATAATAACGGGTCAAATGCCCCTGCGAAGTATAGTAAACCCCTTCATCCGGATTATAAACCCCATCCGTTAAAAACTGAAGCATCAGGAATGGATGAGTCGTGCCACCTTTTCGTAAATTAATTTCAATTGGATAATGTTTCCATTCATGATCTTTCTTCACTGAAATAAAATCTATGGCGAATCTTCCAATTACACCTTTTGTTTTTAAAATTTCTGCAACTTTCAATCCCATCATACCCAACTCAACTGCATATTCTTTGGATGCCGGGAAATGGGCACCGAGATAAACCTGTCCAGCTTCTCCACCCAATTCCTGATCATGTGTTGAAATTATTTCGCATTGACCAGTTGGTGTAACACGGCATTGAACAGATGGAGATGTTTTTATTTCTCCTTCAATAAACTCTTCTGCAATGCCACCCATCTCTAAGAATTTTTTCAAAAACATTTCATAGGTAAGGTCAGTAGCAATCAACTGAAGATTGTGTTGCAAGTTTTCTTTTATCCATGCTGCAATATCTAATGCAGTTTCAGAACCTTTAAAATAAAAAATTGCATTGCCATCGCCGGAAAAACCATCATTTACTTTTACCACCGCTTTACGCATTTGCGGGTATTTGGTTTTTAATTTTGCAAGTGCATTAACAATATCATCCGGAGTATGTAAATCTTCAAAACCATCCGGCGCATTTAAACCGCAATCTCTGAAAATTTTTCTTCCATTGCTTTTGCTGCCGAGTTCATATAAATCGGGGTCACAACCATAAACAGGAATTTGTAATTGTACAGCAAGGGTACGTTCATAAGCTGTTACATTAAAACATGCCAGGTGAGCTTCGTGATCGGGGGGAATAAAATCTTTTATACGTTTTATAATTCTTGGACGTTCAAGAATTTTTTGTGTTAATGGTTTAGTTGACGAATCATGACAACTAAGTAATGTCAATCTTCTTAAAGCATGATAACCTGTTACACCCGGTAACATGTGCAGGTAATAGTCAATAATCACCGGATCAATTGTTTCGCTGGTAACATAGATGACATGTGTACGTGGCATTCTTAACAGCATCAGCAAACAGAGTAACCGTTCTTCATAATGATTGATACCGCTGATTTTAGAAAGAATTTCCTGGTCCAATGTTAACGATGGAATGATAACAACGGTACGTGGTGCTAATTTGTCCGGGAAAATGTTAGCAAACTGTTCTGGAAAATGTGCCTGCAATTTTTTGAATAGTATCTGTTCTGCTTCAGAACCCGGTTCAGGATGCTGCGCATGAGATGAATCATCATTGATGAATTCTTTTGAAGTAATCGATTGGTCCATTAAACGATTTTTAAAATAAAACCCGTTAATTAAATTGCAACTGTAAGTTAAACCAATTTGATTTAATCTCTAATCCAAAAAATCCAGTATTCCCGAAGCAAATCGGGACAAGAATACCGAGAGCAGAAACGACTTTCATTTTGGACTAAATTGTATGGCGATTCGGTATTAAACCATTTTCAGGCTTCCTGACCTATCCATACAGCTCCGCCGATACAGTTTCTTGTGGCACCGGTTTTTTCAGACATAAAATTATTCTCTTCACGCCACCTTAATACGGCTAATAATGCTAATTGAATTTCGGGTGCAGCATCGGGTAACAATCTTTTCGCATCATTTGTTGAAAAATTAAACTTACCACCCAGCGCAGTATTAATCGTATCAAAATCAGCAACCACGTTAATTCCTGTACCTGCGGCTAAATAGGCCGGATCGCCAATCTCGGTTTGAAATTTTTTATTATCAGTAACTGCGAATCCTTTTAATCCAATCAACTGAACACGGTATTCAAGTTTATTAATTGCAATAAAATTATTAACTGTTTTTGCAAAATGAGTTCCTAAATCTTTATGCATATTTATATAATCTATCAAAAGCAGATATTTTACAGCATCGGTTTTACTTATAAAATTGTCTGGGTAATTATAAGCAGATTGTATGAATTCGCCATACTCCCATTTACCTGATTGATATTGCAGTTCAATATATCCAATACTGAATCCCTCTTTTTCACTGCCGCAGTTTAAACCAATGACTTTATAAACCATTATGTTTATTTTAGTTTTTAAATTTTACCTGCCCGACTGACAAAAATTATTTTACTTTGTCTGTCAGGCGGGGATTTTAGATTTGTTCAAAAATAGGAAATTTCAATGCTGAAGGAGTTTTCTAAAATTTTCAATTTGAAATATTAAATTTTTAAATTTCTTTCATGGTAATTAATTTAAGTGAACAGCATTCTCTTGTAAGCAACTGGATAAGTGAGCTGCGTGATTTATCGGTACAAACGGATCGGATGCGTTTTCGCAGAAACTTAGAAAGGATAGGTGAGGTTGCCGCTTATGAAATAAGTAAGGTTTTGCCATTTGAAGAAAAAGAAATAGAAACACCCATGGGAACAGCTGTTTCGAAATTGTTGAAACTGCAGCCAGTGCTTGCTACTATTTTAAGGGCCGGATTACCGTTGCATCAGGGGTTATTAAATTATTTTGACAAAGCAGATAATGCTTTTATTTCTGCATACCGCAAGCATGAAAAAGATGGAACATTTGAAATAAGTATTGAATATTTAAGTTGTCCGGATATAGATGACCGTATATTAATTATTTCAGATCCAATGCTTGCGACCGGGTCATCTTTAGTAAAAACGATACAACATTTAAAAGATGAAGGCACGCCAAAAGAAATTCATATTGTAACGGCTATTGCGTGTACCGTAGGAATAGAATATGTAAAACGGGAAGAACCAAAAGTAACAATCTGGTGTGGCGATATCGATGATGAATTGACTGCTAAAGGATATATTGTTCCCGGTCTGGGTGATGCCGGCGACCTTGCTTTTGGTACAAAAATGCAGGGTTAAATACCATTTGTAATAAAGTAGATGTGCAGCAATTATTCTGCTTTTACAGTCTATAAAAAGTTGTACATTTAAATTTCATAATTACTTCCCGATGATGAAGAAGTTGATACCCGTTTTTGTGTTGTTATTCATGTTCGTTAAAACGAATGCTCAGGATCCAAATTTTTCACAATTTTTTGCTTCACCACTTACATTAAACCCTGCGATGACGGGTAAATTTGATGGTGTTTTTCGTATTGCAGGTAACTACCGCAATCAATGGCCTACAATTAATAATGCTTTTACAACTTATACAGCCTCTATTGATTTTGGAATAATGAAAAACAGGATACCAGAAACGGATCAGTTTGGGGTTGGTTTTCTTGCATTCAGCGATAAAAGCGGAAACGATATTTTACAAAATAATTATGCGGCTGTTTCTCTTGCTTACCATAAAGGGTTAGATGAAGATGGTTTTCATTCCATAGGTTTAGGGTTTCAGGCAACGTTTGCAAATAAGCAACTCTTTCCTTACCGGGCAAAATTTGCTGATCAACTTACGCCACTGGGTTTTACTGGCGTTACAAGTGAAGTTTTTTCAAGCAATCAGATCGATTTAAAATATTTTGATTTGAATGCAGGTGCCATGTATAATGGCAGCACGAATGGGTATAATAATTTTTATCTGGGTGCCAGCATGTATCATATTAACAGACCCAAAGAGAGTTTTCAAGGTGGCGAATTTTTATTACCTGCACGATTTACATTACAAGCAGGATTTAAAATACCTGTAGCAAGTTATCATAGCTTGCATTTTTCTGCCAATCATAGTATGCAGGCAGGTGCAAAAAACACATTGGTGGGTGTAGCCTTTGGTTTAAATGTAAATCAGGATGAGGAGAATCCTGTGAATTTATATCTTGGAAGCTGGTACCGGTTTGGCGATGCTATCATTCCTTATGTTGGTTTGGAGTTTGGTAATTTACATTTTGGTTATTCGTACGATGTAAATACAAGTAGCCTGAAACCGGGAAGTAATATGCGGGGTGGAAATGAACTATCACTTATTTTTATAAAAAAACCGGTTGACCCAAATGCAAAAAGATTAAACTGTCCGAAGTTTTAAAAATATTCAACTGGACGGTTGAGTGCCAGATGACGCAGTAACGAAATTTTGTTGCTGCGTTTTTATTTGAAGCCTTTTTGAAATATCTTGTAAGCAAATACCACCAATGAGAAAATTTATCGTAAGCATCATTTGTTTTTTTATTCTTTCATTTCAATCCTACTCGCAGGAGGTTGGTTTTATTACAACAGATATTGGGGCAGAGTTTAATCATTATTCCGGCGGAAATATTTTTAACCTGCAACTTGCATTCAATTCAAAATTCCATCATTCTTTCTTGATCAGAGCTGGTTACAATTCGGTTAATGGAAATTATTCTGATAAATATGAAAATGAAAAAGGGGGTGGCTTTGTTGCGGGCATCGGGTATCGCTATTATGTTTTATACAGACCCCGTGGATTTTTTATAGGACCCAAAGTAGATTATTGGAATATGAATATTGACTGGACGAATAATTCAACAACAGCAAATTCAAAAACAGCATTCTTGGTGCCAACTGTTGAAACAGGGTATATGCTTTTGGTAAACGACTTATTTTTTATAACACCTGCTGTATCTCTAGGAACAAGAGTTAATTTAAAATCAGATGTTAATCCTGTAAAAGATGGATTAGTAGTTCAAGTTGGCGTGAGTGCAGGAATTAAATTCTGATCGTAACCGAAAATATTTATTCAATAAAAAAAGGCAATCTGCGAAGACTGCCTTATACTATTTTTCTAAAAAATAATTAAGCTTCGTTACCACTTTCTGTTCTACTTTCCGGGCGGCGGCTACCACTCATCGGACGACGACCACCTCTTCTGTTTCTCATTGCTTCTTCCTGGCGTCTTTTTATTTGTGCTTCGTGTTCGGTGCTCCACTTGGTAAATTTTTCCATAGCAGTTGCATCATCAAATAATCCCATTGTTACACCACGTAATAGGTGTTTTAAATAAAGTACTCCTTTAAAACTCAGGATACGGCGAACAGTATCGGTGGGTTGAGCACCTTTATGCAGCCAGTCAAGAGATTTCTGCCTGTCGATAAGAACAGTAGCAGGAATCGTAGTTGGATTGTAAGTACCTAATTTCTGAATGAATTTTCCATCGCGGGGGGCTCTTGCATCTGCAACTACGATGAAATAGAAAGGTCTTTTTTTAGACCCGTGGCGTTGAAGCCGGATTTTAACTGACATCTTTAAATGGAAATTTAAAGGTTAACAAATTTTGTTTATTCCGGTTGAAACCGGACGGCAAATATAGGGCTGAAAAAGTAAAGTGACAACTGAAAGTTCAAGGTATTTCGGATTTAGTAATCAAGAACCTGCCTGCCGGTGGGCAAGTTGATAATTTGGAATTCGACTTTCACGTAATTCAATGTCGATTTGTAATGGATAGGCTTTATTTAAAGCCAAAACCTACAATCTGGGTAGCAGGTTCACAATAATTTTAGTATGCTAAATGATTAAAGACTACTGTGATGGTGAGGTTTAGTGTCAGTATGTCCCAAACTTCTTCCTGGTGCGACTATATCACGAACCAATTGTTTTAGTTCTTTTATTTCAGGAAAACCGCCAAACTCTTTGCGGTCAAATATTTTTTTTTCGTCAATGCTTATTTTAAAATCCCCGTTTACCGGACTTGGTTTCAGGGTTATTGCTTTTATCTCACCTTCAAATGTGGTGAGAAATTCCTGTGCCATATAGGCTGCCCGTAATAACCAATGGCATTTGGGGCAATATTCAATAGTGATAGTTGGCTTCATTCCTGAATTTTGTGTATTTCAAATTTAGGTCTTATTTATCGGTAAATCAATGGAAACAATTTGCTAAGAAAATAGAGACAGGTAAAAAAATCAAGTATACCCCTTTTGTTCATTAAACCTGATCAATTGTAAATTGATTGAGAGCTCCGTTATCATATAACAATTGTTTGTTTAATTTATTTTTTAAAATAGTCTACCAATTTAGTAGGAAATACATATTTTTGAAAATTAGTATGAGAAAACATGTTTAATTACAATTCATTTTTAGAAAATCAGTTGACGCATTTAAAAAAGGAAGGACGCTACCGTTATTTTTTAGAAGTAAATAAAAGTGCCCAGCACTTCCCCAATTTTTATTTCAACAATGAAACAGGATTTCAACAAGCAGCTGTCAATTGGTGTAGCAATGATTATCTCTGTATGAGTACTCATGAAGAGGTTATTGCTAAACTGGGATTTGTCACACACCGAAGTGGAACAGGAAGCGGAGGCACAAGAAACATATCAGGTACAACGAATCATCATAAAGAACTAGAAAAAACATTGGCGGTACTGCATAAGAAAGAAGCAGCCTTATTATTCAATGGAGCATACCAGGCAAATGTTACCACACTTCAGACATTAGGTAAAAATATTCCGGGTCTTGTTTTTATATCCGATGAAAAAAATCATGCATCAATTATTGAAGGAATCCGGGGTTGTAAAAATGAAAAAAAAGTTTTCAGGCATAATGATGTAGAGCACCTGGAAGAAATATTACAAACTATTCCGCCTGAAAAACCAAAGCTGATTGTTTTTGAATCTGTTTATTCGATGAGTGGAACGATTGCTCCAGTTAAAGTAATTGCTGCATTGGCTAAACAATATAATGCACTTACTTATGTGGATGAAGTACATGGTGTCGGATTGTATGGTTTGACAGGGGCTGGTATATTGGAACAGGAAGGCATGCAATTTGAAATTGATATTGTAAACGGAACCTTGTCTAAAGCAATCGGTGTATTTGGTGGTTATATTGCTGCTTCAACTGTATTAATAGATTTCATCAGAAGTTTTGGCAGCGGATTTATTTTCACCACATCATTGCCGCCTGCTATCTGCGCAGCAGCTACAAAAAGTATTCAACTAATTCAGCAAAACAAAGATTTGAGAAAAATATTTTTTCAAAATGTACAAAATTTGCGAACTGCATTGGTAAATAATGAAATTGAATATTCAGAGAACAATTCTCATATTACGATTATACCGGTAAAAGATGCAACGCTTTGCAGGGAAGTGGCGGATAAATTATTATCAAAACATGAAATTTATCTGCAGCCTATTAATTTTCCGACCGTTCCGGTTGGCGAAGAATGTTTGCGAATCATTATTACTGCAAAACATTTACCAAAACATATCAATCATCTGGCGTACAGCCTCAAAAAAATATTGCATGCCCGTCCGGCTGAATCAAAAAATAAATATTATGTCGTATAGCCAATTGGATAGAGAAACAATCAAACTGATTGGCAGAAGTTCCCGGCTGTCACTGTTGCAAATTGATATTGTAAAACAAAAGATACTATTCGCATTTCCAAAACTGCAAGTGGAAGTAATAGCTCGAAGTAGTAGGGGAGATGAATTACAGGATATCCCATTGCATACTGTTGAAGGCAGTGATTTTTTTACACAGGATATTTTTGATGCCCTGGAAAATGGCGAAGCAGATATTGCTGTTCACTCTTTAAAAGATATGAGCAGCGAACATTTTTTTAGGAAAAATAGATTTGCAGTGGTTGATCGGGATGATACAAGAGATGTTGCCATTTTTAATAACGATATCAATGACAAAATAAAAAATGGGGAAACAATCATCATTGGCACCTGCTCACCACGGCGAGAAGAGATGGCAAC
>JANOFP010000311.1:0-7788 GCA_031413675.1 Bacteroidota bacterium | reverse complement strand
TGCTCACCAAACTTTTCTATAAGTCTTTGTTTTATTATTTCGTTTGTTAAACCCATTCGATTTAAGATTTTAGATTGCAGATTGTAAATTTTATTTCCGCAATTGCAAATCTGCAACCTTGCCTACTGGCAACCTGGTCGCTATTTGTTTTATTGTATGCCGTAACTTTCTAAAAGTGATTTATACTTTTCACCATTCCTTCTTCTTAAACTTTCTTTTCCAATTAAATCCTGAATTCTCAAAACACCATCGATTATTGCTTCGGGGCGAGGAGGGCAACCCGGAACATAAACATCAACTGGTATTACCTGATCAATTCCCTGTAACACACTATAGGTATCAAAAATACCACCACTGCTTGCACATGCACCAACTGCTATTACCCAACGGGGTTCAGCCATCTGCAAGTAAACCTGTTTTACAACGGGTCCCATTTTTTTTGCAATCGTTCCCATCACCATTAATAAATCACATTGGCGTGGAGAAAAACCAACCCGTTCGCTGCCAAATCTTGCCAAATCGTAATGTGAACCCATGGTTGCCATAAATTCTATACCACAACATGATGTAGCAAAGGGCAAAGGCCAGATAGAATTTTTTCTTGCCAAACCAATTACACTATTCAATTTGGTAGCAAAGAATCCTTCGCCCTGCTCACCTTCAGGCATTTCACCCATACTGATATCAGCTACCAGTGGTTTGTGATTAATATTATATGATACAGGACGCATTTTATTTAAAATTTAATTCTAACTGAGTTACCTGGATTGTATTCAATCTTCAATTTTAAACTGCCAAATTTGAATTTCTGCTATTCCTCCCACTTCAACGCACCTTTCTTCAGGATATAATAAAATCCGCAAAGAAAAAATCCTACAAACATCGATACCGCCCAAAAGCCCGGCCATCCTAATCCTTTAAAATTTACAGCATATGGATAAAAGAAAATTACTTCTACATCAAACAATACAAATAAAATGGCTGTCAAAAAATATTTAATAGCCATCGGTTGGCGTGCATCGCCATGACTTGCAATACCACTTGCAAAATTTTCTAACTTATCGCTGGTTTTTCTTTTGGGCCCCAGCCAATGTGTAACAAAAGTTAAGAATACTACCAACCCTACTGCGATGAAAATCTGAATGCCAACCGGCAAATAACTGGATGCATTATCTATATCTGCATTTTGTGGTAATCCCGCTTGAAGTAATTTAAACATAGAGAATTCTTGAACAAGGCAAAAATAGGGTGGCAATATCAATTTACCTGAAAAACAAGCGAATGGTTTTGGGGTTTGAGGTATTTTTTATTTACTTCAATCAAAAATAAATGACTAATAAAAAGTCCTCCATCATAAGACAAAGGACTTTCATTTTTAAAACGAAGAAAACCGAGTTTATATACTGGCAACATCTGTAAGAATAACAGCTGTTGTTTTAGTTTTTGCTTTTGTTGTTCCGGGCTTTTTAACTGCCGGCTTTTTAACTACTGGCTTAGTTGCTGCTGGTTTTGTTCCTGTAGCTTTTACGGGTGTTTTTAGTTTAGGTGTGGCGGGTTGCTTTACAGGAGTAACCGGTTTTTTAAGATAATCAATAATGCTTTTTAACTGAGCATTTGAAGTATCAAGTTCTAATCCTCTCATCGCATAAACTAATGCTGCTTCTTTATCACTTTTAATATTATTAAAATACCCAATCAAAGCAAGTGAGGAAGTAATTCCAAGTGATTTAAATCTGATTTTATCCAACTGAGCAAGATCAAGTGCTTTGGAGTAACTATTCACCATGTTTGTAACATAAGGTTCCTGTGTAAATGTAGTATCAATGGTTCCATTTACTCTTCCTCGCCAATAATGACCTAATATACTATCCGGGACTAATGCAGTATAAGCGGCAAACAAACTATCTGCTTTTTGCATTTCATTTATCTGCGTATATAGTATTCCAATATTTACCAAAGTGCCGGGGTTAGGTTGTCTTCTTGTTTTAAAGATTACTAACCGCATATCTGCTTCCTGTTTTTTGCAACTCCGTTTTTTAAAATCATCGGCTGCATCAGTCAGGTAATCTATTTTATCTTGTAATACGGTATCGGTAGAAGCACCAGTAAGATAAATACCATAAAGTTCCTCACATGGAACTCCAGCACCTGCATAAATTTCTGCTTTTAATTTATAATCAGCCGGCACAAAACCATCTTTTTCCTTGTCAAAAAAATCATCAACGTTTTTCTTTGCATTCAAAAAGTCTCCTTTTCCCAAATAAGAATAAGATAATTGTTTCGAGACTCTTGGTTTTACTTTATCTCCCATAGCTGCTCTTACACTTTCAGCTTTTAATATTGCGCAATCATAATCTTTTTTTGCCCAGCACAATTGTGAATTCAAATAATTATCTTCTGTCTGATTTTCGTTTGGTCTGCTTGCCGTATACTTTGCAAAAAATTGTTCGGCATTTTGAAAATCTTTGCGGGCAAAATAATAATAGAACAATTCGTAATAAGCCAAACTGAAATTTGGATCTACCCGTGTAGCATTATTCAAATTTTCTAAAACAAGATCCCAGTTTTTCTGCGTTTCAAATAATTTTGCAATCCGTACATACCCATAAGCAAAATTTGGATTCAGGCTTAACGCATTTCTAAATGCTTCATAAGAATCTTTACCAGCTTCTCCCGGTCTTGCTTTACGAATGGCATTTCCAAGATTTAAAAAGATATCCGGGTTTTTTGGATTTAATAAAACTGCACTTTGCAAAACTTGTTCAGCATATTTAAAGTCACCATTTTTTGCATCTGTATGTGCACGACCAATTGCATTTAAAATATCGGCATTGTCTTTTCCTTTTTTATCCTTACTCATGGTGATAGCCGTTTCAAATTTTTGACGGGCTTCATTTACATTTTTATCGAGCAAAAGAAAATGACCCATGCCTACCAATAACAGGGGGGCCTGATTACTTGCAGGTAATGCTTTTTCATACAATTCTTTAGCCTTTCCGTTATCATCCATATCAAAATAGGTTTGACCCAACCAATAAACGGCTTCAATATTATTTGGATTTACGGCAAGTAATTTCTGAAATACATTGACTGCATTCTGCATTCTATCTGCATACAGATGGTTCAAACCTTCCTGTATTGTTTGTGCCTTCGTAATTGTCATCACAAAGAGTGATGCAAGTAAGGCAAGCATGGTTTTCTTCATTTGCTTTCTCGTTTTAGGGATTGTAAATATAAACTTCTTCGTTTTTAATCAACTATTAATTTCAAACTTAATACCAGGTTTCGTTTTTATTTTTTTATTATTGGTTTTCTAAAGATATTACTTTCTACAAAAAGAACTTATTCACGGGTTATTACAATTGGTCGTATATAAAAATCTTTCCACGCTGGCACTAAATAGGCTCTGTGAAAAATCAATTGCCCGATATTATCCGTCATAAAATTTGCAAACCCTTTTCCAAGCCCCTGATGTTTTTCTTTTAATATATATACCAGATCTCTTAACAGAGGGTAACGCTGCAAATAAATATTTCCCTGTACCGGTTTTATATAGATGCCTTTTGTATCTAAGCTTTCCAGTTGAGCGATTTTGACTTTTTTCAAAAAACTAAGGTGTAAACTATCATCACGGTTTCCTATCCAACTTACACCAATAAAGCCAATTGCATCTTTTTGTTGGGCAATATAATCGATCACTCCTTCACTTGTTCTGGCCGCCACAGCATTTTTTGTCAATGAATCTTTTCTTAACACAGAATCGACGATAAAACGAACCGTACTGGTTGCTTTGATGCCATCAAATACCGGAATTAAATTTCTCTTAAATTTTCCTGTGAGTATTTGTTTTAACTCTTCCATAGTAAAAAGTGAATCCGGGTTATCAGGATGTACGATTACTGCAATCGCATCCACAGCCAATACTCTGTTATCCGGATTAACCTTTAACGAATCGATGATATGGTTCTGTTCAGATTCATTCAGCTTTCTTGTAGTGATGACCATTCGGATACTATCATTTTCAATATCATTCAGACAATCTGCCTCAGGTTTATAAATGACATTAATTTTCGCTTTCCGAAAGCGAGATTCATACACTTGTACCATTTCATCTATAATAGGCTTAAAGGATTCATCGCAACTTACATTGATAATGCCACTATCTCTTCTGTCCGGCAATATTGATCGTTGTTCATCATAGGATGTACAACTGCCTAAAGTAACCATCAATAGCGTAACAAATACAATCAAAAAACGATTACCGATTTTAAGTACAAATTTGTTCATGGCTAAAAATAATTTTTCTTATACCCGCGGTAAATACGCCATGCTCCATAAATAAAACAAATTACTGCAAAGAACTTTTCAATTCCATCGGGTGGAATACTCCGGTTTAGCTCCAAATTAAAAAATCCACGGAAAAAAATAAATGCACCCGCAAGTACAATTAAAATTCCCATCCCATAATCCATAACGCTTCGCATACCCGACACCTGCTTGCGTTTTCTTTTTTCATATTCTTCGAACATATTCTATTTTTTCTGAGGGTAGCAAATTAAGATATTTTTACTTTGTTGCCCGACTAAATTAACTAAATTCTATTTTTAAATACCTTCCCCACCCCATACTCTTTTGAGGAATGCGATGGTTGACTCAGATCGTTCAACAATTCTCATCACTTTATTCATCAAAGAACCCGTCTTTATTCTTCGAATGCAATAAAAGTTATAGGTAATACATAAGATACGGCAACTGTAATATCATTTTGAATTCCAGGTTTCCAACGGGGCATTTTCTTTACTACCCTGCTCACCTCTTTTTCATATTCTTTACCGGGGCTTTCAAGAATTGTAATATCAGTTATGCTTCCATCTTTTCCTACAACAAATTTTACTTTTACTATTTTTTTATCGCCAACTTCTAATTGATCGGGTGTTACCAGATTGCGGCGCATAAATTCAGTAAGTGCAGCTGTACCTCCAGGATATTCAGGTGCTTGTTCACGAATTTTAAAATTCGGCTCTACAGCTACATGTTCAACAGTAGTTGTTGTTGCAGTTCCTGTATTCGTTAAATCTTTAGGCTTAGCTTTATTATCTTCTACACCTTCAGAATTCGTATTTGAAATAACTGCACCTTTTATATCGTCTATTGTTGGTAACGGATCTTTCACTTGCGGATCAGGAACTATTTTAGGTACCTGATAATCCACTTGCCTAACCTTAGGTTTTTCAACTGGCTTTGGTTTTTCTGGCTCAATAATTTTTTTTGGTGTTAAATCAACATTTGAAATACTAATACTTGGTTTATCATTATCGTTCCCCGCAGGATCAGCATTTGATACTCGTATAAAGTTTATCAGAATTAAAAATAAAACCAATCCAATTCCCAATGCTTTTAATAATCGTCTGTCATAATCATTTCGTAACGCATATGCACCATATTCTTTGTTACGGTTTTCAAAAATGATGTCGAGCAGGTTTGCTTGCAAAATTTCTTTGTTTGTCATGGCTGTGTGTTTTGAAATGAGATACGGTTACTTCTTAATTCCATAATTGTTTCAATCGTTACTCTGTACACTTTAAGTTAAAATTATAAACCGCCATTCATAATCTGCCTAGTGCCGGAAGCCTGCTCCTTGCGGCTTGCGGCTTGTACCTTACATTTGCGTGATGAAAATATTGATGGTGTGCCTGGGTAATATTTGTCGCAGTCCGCTTGCAGAAGGAATTTTGCAAGACAAAGCTTTTAAAGCCGGATTGAAATGGAGTGTGGAAAGTGCTGGTACCAATCAATATCATACGGGTGAGCCACCGCATCCTTTATCACAAAAAGTGGCGGAGATGAATGGTATTAATATCAAAAGCCAACGTGCCAGAAGATTTATAGCTGATGATTTTGAAAACTATGATAAAATATATGCATTAGCAGAAGATGTGCTGGATGAAATTAAAAGAATTGCGGGTAAAAAATTTGATGCATCGAAAATTGAGTTGCTGATGAATGAACAGTATCCTGAAAAAAACAGGGATGTACCCGATCCTTATTATGGAAACGAAACCGGGTATCACACTGTTTTTAAAATGCTGGATGAAGTAAGTGAAAAAATAATTGAGAAATATTCAACAATCAATGATCTAATAAAATACACTAAGATTAATTTTCCAATTAACTAATTTAGTTATTGACAAAATGATTTTATAAAAAATGACCAAACCAAGTTTACCACAAGGCACAAGAGATTTCGGACCGGAAACCGTTCGTAAGCGGAATTTTATTTTTAATACCATCAGAAATGTTTTTGAGTTGTATGGCTTTCAACCATTGGAAACTCCTGCAATGGAAAACTTAGATACCCTGATGGGAAAATATGGTGACGAAGGAGATAAATTGATTTTTAAAATACTCAACAACGGTCTTGATAATCCAGATAAAGAAAAACAAATAAGAGAAGATTTTGAAAAAATACTGGATGGAAAAAACAATAAAGGAATTACAGAACGTGCATTAAAATATGATCTCACCATTCCTTTTGCAAGATTTGTTGCAATGAATCATACCCAACTTACATTTCCATTTAAACGTTATCAAATACAACCGGTATGGCGGGCAGACAGACCGCAAAAAGGACGTTATCGTGAATTTTATCAATGCGATGCTGATGTTGTAGGAAGTAATTCTCATATCAATGAAGTGGAATTGGCCGCTATTTATAACGCAGTCTTTACTCAATTAGGAATTAAGGATTATGAATTAAAAATTAACAACCGGAAAATTTTAACCGGGCTGGCAGAACTATGCGGCGGCGCTGAGAAAATGAATGATATCGCAATTGCAATTGACAAACTAGATAAAATTGGAATTGAAAAAGTAAAAGATGAACTGAAAGCAAAAAATCTAAACAATGAACAAATCGGTATCATTGAAAACTATTTATCAATCTCTGGAAATAATAAAGATAAAATTGCTTCAATAAAAAAACTACTTGGAGAAAATAAAAATGGTTTGAAAGGAATAAAAGAGCTTGAATTTCTTATCAACTCAGGGTTTACTGCACATGACACCAGACTCATAATTGATTTCACGCTGGCAAGAGGACTGAACTACTACACCGGAATTATCTTCGAAGCTAAAGCTCCTGCAACTGTAAAAATCGGCAGCATCGGCGGTGGCGGCCGCTATGATGATCTTACCGGATTGTTTGGTGTACCTGATATTCCCGGAGTGGGTATTTCATTTGGTGTGGACCGGATTTATGATGTGATGGAAGAGCTCAAATTGTTTCCGGCTGCTATACATACCGGTACACAAGTTTTATTTTTCAATTTAGGAAATGAAGAAAGCAAATCGGCTTTTATACTTATGCAGCAGTTGCGTACCAAAGGCGTACGATGCGAATTGTATCATGAGGCGGTCAAATTTGACAAACAATTTAAATATGCAGAGAAAAAGAATATTAGTTTCGCAATTCTAATTGGTAGTAAAGAATTAGAAAATAAAACCTGCTCGGTAAAAGATTTGCGCAATGGCAAGCAGCAGGAAATAAGTTGGGATGAATTGATAACAAATTTTTCATTTTAATAACACGTATAAAAAGATAATATGAAAACAACAATCAAATATTTTTTCAAAATTTTCAGTTTGATTTTTATTCTCAGCAGTTGCGGTAAGAAAGCTGCTGAGGTATTAATACCTGAAGACGCAGCAATGGTGTTACATATTAATGCAGCATCGCTTAGTTCAAAACTCACCTGGGACGAAATAAAGAATTCTGAGTGGTTTAAAATG
>JANOFP010000310.1:0-2045 GCA_031413675.1 Bacteroidota bacterium | reverse complement strand
TTATTTTTTGGATCATCAGGAATTCCATATGCCAATCTTGCTCCTGGAAAATGACGACTTAATGCATCGGATGATAAATATTTTCTTACAATAGCGGAATCAGATACCTGAACTAAGAACTGGCCATCCGGCGATATTTTTATAAACTCAGTAAGTGTTCTTTTAGTTTCAGTAGCCGAAGCTGTTTTTTTATCTGCCGCCGTATCAGGCAATTTATCCAGATCTGATAGCTTGTCTGTTGGTTTAGTTGTTGGTGTTGTAGTTACAACCGGTTTTGGTTTTGATGTATCAATCACTTTATTGTCTGATAAAGTATCTGTAGTTATCACTACACCTTTCATGAAGTTATCAAAATCGCCTTCTACTTTCTGCATAGCAGTTGATAGTTCTGCTTGTGTATAGGCTTCCCAAAATTGTAAATTTGCTGAGGACTGGAGTAGTTTTCTTACCCGCTCTTTATCCTTAATGCCGGGAAGTTCAACAGAAATAATCTGACGATCTACTTCGGGGTTAATATTTGGTTGTGCTACACCAATCTGATCAATCCGGCTTTTTAAAATGCGGTATGTATTTTCAAAAGCAATTTTTGCTTCGTCTCTTAAAACACCAATTACTTTATCATCACTTGCACCTACGGCAATCTTATCTTTTCTTGCTGTGGCAAACAAACCACTCATTTTATCTTTTCCAGCAAGCTTTACATACTCATTTCTAAATAATGAAATAAAATCTGCATCGCTGTTTGCCTTACTTAAATTGGCATTAATAATAGCCTGATTAAATTGTGGATCTTTTGAATTGCTGGCAAGTGTACGGAGCAAACCTGTCATTTCTACTTCCAGCGTTACACTCATTCCACCCTGAAGATCTAAACCAAGGTTCAATTCTTCTTCTTTTGCTTTTTGATAACTCATAGCACCATTGATACCATAGGTCAATGTTTTCGTTTTGGTGCTGTCTAATATTTCTTTTAAACGTGTATCAAAAAGTTCTTTAGCGGCTGCGCTAAAATCAGCCGGTTTCTGATTCCTGGTTTCAGGATACTGTGCATTCACAAATTTTTCTGCTACAGACTCCATTTTCTTTTCGTGATTACGAACAAACCAGGTAAAAGACAACTGGTACAAAGAATAGATGAGAAGCAGAACGGTGAAGAAACGAACCAAACCTTTCAGTTGCATACGATAGATTATTTATTGTTAATCCCTTGCACCACAAATTTCTTAAGGTGAAATGGGCTATTTTTTAAGGAGGGCAAAGATAGGGGATTCGGTCTATAAATCAGGGGCGATTTTAAGGGTGGTTAAAGGGCAGAAATCATTTACTAACAGGAGGTTTGAGTTAAAACAGTATTAGAAAAATAATGTTACTTTAACCTTATGAAATATTTTCTCTTTTATTTTTTGCTTTTGATCATTCTGTTTAATTGTAAGCCAAGCCAAAAGACGGCGAAGCAAAATAACAAAACATCGGTTTCAGATTCAAATGAGGTTAAAAACCCTGTAAATGATATGACAAAAAATTCTCCTTTTCTACAAAATCTGCTTGCACAATATCCAAAAGATTTTGAGAATATTTTGAATAATAAAGAAAACCGTGTGCAGATCATTTACACTAAAATTGACCGGGGCAGAAATGGCAATCCTAAGTTCACAGATTATTTTTACAATGTAAATGATGATGCTTATTTCTACCCGGCTTCTACGGTTAAACTGCCAATTGCTATACTCGCTTTGCAAAAATTAAATGAACTCAACATAGCCGGATTGAACAGAAAGACTACGATGGTGACTGAAACAGCATTTGAAAAACAAACTGCTGTTTACAATGATCCATCATCTGAAGATGGAAGACCTTCGATTGAACATTATATCAAAAAAATCTTACTGGTCAGCGATAATGATGCAAGTAACAGGCTTTATGAATTTCTTGGGCAAGAATATATCAATACTAGGCTGCATAAAATGGGTTATAAAGATGTTGAATTCATTCATCGGTTAAGCGTATCTATGAACGAAGAGCAAAACAGAAATACAAACCCTGTA
>JANOFP010000309.1:0-6929 GCA_031413675.1 Bacteroidota bacterium | reverse complement strand
AAACTCTTTGCCTGATGTATCAATGCACCCACACTTACAAAATCAACTCCCGATTTTGCATACACTTCAATATTTTCCAAATTAATTCCGCCACTTGCTTCTGTTTCAAAATCTTCACCAATTAATTTTACCGCTTCAGTTAATTGCCCGGGTTGAAAATTATCCAGCATGATGCGGAACACTTTCCCTTTTCCAATTGCGATCACTTTTTTTACATCATCTAAACTTCTTGTTTCCACTTCTATTTTCAAATCAAGTTTTTTTGTTTGCACATACTGATGTGCTTTCACAATTGCTTTTTCTATACCGCCGCAGTAATCAATATGATTATCTTTTAGCATAATCATATCGTACAACCCAAACCGGTGATTTACTCCGCCGCCAATTCTCACAGCTTCTTTTTCCAACAATCTGAAATTGGGAGTTGTCTTACGGGTGTCTAACAAACGGGTTTTATATCCTTTCAACTTTTCAACATATAAATTGGTTAAAGTAGCAATGCCACTCATCCGCTGCATACAGTTCAGCACTAATCTTTCGCATTGTAAAATAGTATGAACAGACGCTTCCACTTCAAAAGCTTTTTCTCCAAATTTCATTTCATCTCCATCTTGTTTAAAAGGAATTAAAACGGAGGAAGGTTCTTTGTATAAAAAAATTGTTTCAGCTACATGCATGCCAGCCAGTATTCCGTCTTCCTTTATTTTTAGTACAGCTTTGCCTTTTGCTCCGGCATCAATACAACTTAATGTAGAATGATCACCATTACCTATATCTTCCTTTAATGCTTCGTCTATCAAATGCAGAAGTAGCTCTTTGTTCATAACCTCAAAAATAATACTTCGCCGCATTTGTAAGGAGATAAAAAAAAGCTGCTCCATTTAGCGGAACAGCTTTCAAAACAATAGAAACAATTTTTTTATTATTCGATTGACTGAAATCTTACTTCGTTTACCAATTGCTTACCGCCTTTGTTTTTCGCAAATACAGTTGTGCGGAAATTTCCCTGGGCTGTTGACAATGTGCCAATACAATACTCACCACCATTCTGATCACCTTTGTGTTTTACATCAAAAGTTTTTACTTTGTTATTGGTAAAAAAATCTTTTACTATCAATTGAGCCTGGGCTTTGCTGTATGTATCGCTTTTATCGGGCAATGTCAGTTCCACATTATCATCAAAATAACGGGAAAGGTCATTTGCATTGCCATTTTTCAGTGCACTAATTACACCATCAATTGTATTTTGTGCCGTAAAAGATGACAAAACAATCAATGTAAAAGCTAATAAGGTTGAAAACAGTGTTTTCATAATTGTAAATTTTATTCCAGTTCAGTTAATCTAAAAATGTGCCACAGTATAACCGAAGGGTGCAAGGTAAAAGTAATAAACTGGTTTTTAAAGATAAACTGCCAGATGTTATTTCTTTTAAAGCTTAGTTTTGCAGCGCATTAATACCTTTAAAAGAGCGTTTTTCTACGAATTAAATTATTTTTTAACAAATGACTTCAAAAAAAATTATTCTCGTCATTATGGACGGTTGGGGGTTGGGCAAAGTTGCTTCATCTGACGCTATTCAAAATGCTAATGTGCCATTTACGAAATCTTTGTATTCAAAATACCCCAATAGCACCCTTATTACCTGCGGTGAGTCGGTTGGTTTGCCAGACGGTCAAATGGGCAACTCTGAAGTTGGACATTTGAATATAGGGGCAGGCAGAATCGTTTATCAGGAATTACAGCGAATTAATGTAGCAGTTCGTACCGGTGAGTTGGCACAAAATGAATCGTTGCTGAAATCAATCCGTACTGCAAAAGAAAATAATAAAGCTTTTCATTTACTGGGTTTGGTCAGTGATGGTGGAGTTCATTCGCATCTAAATCATTTAAAAGCAATCATTGATGTTTGTAAAAATGAGGGACTGGAAAAAGTTTTTATTCATGCTTTTACAGATGGCAGAGATTGCGACCCCAAAAGTGGTTTAGGTTTTATTAAAAATCTACAATTGCATTTAAATGATACGGTTGGAAAGATTGCAACCGTAAGTGGTCGATATTATGCAATGGATAGAGACAAACGCTGGGAAAGAGTAAAGCTTGCATATAATGCATTGGTAAATGGTATGGGAGAAAAGGCAACCGACGCAATTGCAGCTGTTGAAAATGCTTATACCAATAATATTACAGATGAATTTATTAAGCCTACTGTAATTTTTGATGAAGGTCAGCAACCGCTTGCTTTAATAAAAGATGATGATATCGCCTTATGTTTTAATTTCCGGACAGACCGTTGCAGGGAAATAACGCAGGTACTTACTCAAACAGATATGCCAGAGCATGGCATGAAAAAACTTTCATTGACTTATACTACAATGACAGAGTTTGATAAAACTTTTAAAAATGTAAATGTAATTTTTGAAAATGATAATTTATATAACACACTAGGCGAAGTGCTGCAACAAAACGGGAAAAAACAAATCCGGATTGCAGAAACAGAAAAGTATCCACATGTTACTTTTTTCTTTAGTGGCGGCAGGGAAGAACCCTTTACAGATGAAAGAAGAATTATGAAGCCATCGCCAAAAGTAGCAACATACGATTTGCAACCAGAGATGAGTGCTAAAGATTTAACTGAAGCTATTATACCCGAAATAAAAAATAAGAGCTTTGATTTTTGTGTAATCAATTATGCCAATGCCGACATGGTCGGTCATACGGGAGTTTGGAAAGCAGTCATAAAAGCTGTAGAGACAGTTGATGAATGTGTAAGTAAAGTAGTTACGGCTGCTTTAGAAAACGATTATACTGTTTTTTTAACTGCCGATCATGGAAATGCAGATTATATGATAAATGAAGATGGCACTCCCAATACTGCACACACATTAAATCTTGTGCCGTTTTTTATAATAGACAAAGAATGGAAAGGGACGATTAAAACCGGAAAGCTGGGAGATCTTGCTCCAACTATTTTAAACATGATGAATTTGCCAATACCAAAGGAAATGTCCGGAGAAATATTAATTTAGCAAACAAAATAAATAGAAAATGAAAAAAGTATTTAAAACAATTGGATGGATATTGCTGCTTTCACTTATTGCTATACAGTTTTTTCATCCAACTAAAAATAACGCTGCAGGTGTACAACCAAACGCAATTACGAATGTACATGCAGTACCAAATAATGTAAATGAAATTTTAAAAAAAGCATGTAATGATTGTCATTCAAACAACACCGCTTATCCCTGGTATCATAAAATACAACCGGTAGATTGGTGGTTGAATAGCCATATAAATGAAGGGAAGGGGAAATTTAATTTTGATGAATATGCGCAGAAATCACTCCGCTATCAGTTTCATAAATTAGAGGAAGTGGTCGAAATGGTAAAAGAAGGAGAAATGCCCCTTGAAAGTTATACCTGGATACATAAGGATGCAAAATTAACTCAGGATGAAAGAGGTATTTTAATAAACTGGGCAGAAGCATCAATGGATAGTATGAAAGCCCATTACCCGATTGATAGTCTGATAAGAAAGAAACAATAACCCTTACTATACCTGGTGAAAATTTTTACTTCTATTTTTTTTCTCATTTGTATTTGCTGTTCAAAATTAGCTGCACAGGAAGACAGCACCCAAAAATTGGATGAAGTAGTCGTATATGCAAATAAATTTGCTGAGAAGAAAAAAAATCTTGCTCAAAAAATTGATGTTGTTACTGCCAATGCTATTGCAAAATTTAATTCCCAGAATACCGGTGATCTCTTAGTAAATACCGGAAGTGTATTTGTCCAAAAAAGTCAGCAGGGTGGCAGTAGCCCGGTGCTGCGTGGGTTTGAAGCAAGCCGGATTTTACTGGTAATAGATGGCATACGAATGAACAACCTGATATACCGTGCAGGACACTTGCAAAACATAATATCGGTTGACCAGAATATGCTGGAGCAGGTGGAAATTTTATATGGCCCATCCTCTACAATTTATGGAAGTGACGCATTAGGTGGCGTCATTCATCTTCGGACAAAATCTCCTAAACTTTCTTTAATTGATAAAACTTTTAGTACCGGGAATGCTTTTGCAAGATTCAGTTCCGCAAATAAAGAAAAATCAGTACATGCTAACATGAGTATTGGTGGAAAAAAATTTGCCTGGCTTCAATCCTATACATTCAGCGATTTTGATGATCTGAAAATGGGAAGCAATTATACAAAAGCATATCCAAATTTTGGAAGAAGAAGTCAATATATTCAACCCGCTGCCGGCAATGATAGAATCGTAACAAATGCTGATGACCGTGTTCAAATATTTTCAGGATACCGGCAATGGGACATTGCACAGAAATTTTTATATCAGCAATCAGAAAAAATATCGCACCAGTTAAATCTTCAATATTCAAATTCAACGGATGTACCACGGTATGATCGTTTGCAGGATTTAAGAAATGGAAACCTGCGCTTTGCTCAGTGGTATTATGGTCCACAAAAAAGATTGCTGGGTGCTTATGAATTAAATATTACCAGTTTAAAATTTGCAGATGCATTACGATTGAACATCAATTACCAGGATATAGAAGAAAGCCGCCATACAAGAGAATACCAACGATATGATCGGTTGGATAGTAGAATGGAAAAAGTAAATGTGGCAGGATTTACACTGGATGGAAAAAAGAATTGGAAAAAGCATGAACTTACCATGGGTGTCGATGGACAGTTTAATAATCTTAAATCAACCGCTTTAAGAAAAAATATTCTAACCAATATCTCCTCCCCGTTAGATAGCCGCTACCCCAATGGAAAAAACAAAATGAATACGGTTGCATTATTTGCGCAACATCTTTTCAAATTCGGTTCGGGCAAATGGATTTTAAATGAAGGTTTACGTTTTCAAAAAACAAATATCCATTCAGTCATTGCTGACAATTCATTTTTTAATTTTCCTTTTACCCAAATAAAACAAAATAATTTTGCTGTTACTGGAAATTTTGGTTTGGTAAATATGCCTGCAGATGATTTAAGACTAACCGGGAATTTTTCCACCGGATTCAGATCTCCGAACGTCGATGATCTCAGCAGAATATTTGAATCAGCATCCAGTGCAAAACAATTAGTAATACCAAACCCGGGAATAAAACCTGAATACACATTCAATCTTGATGCAGGCATTACAAAAATAATTCAACAGAAAATCAGGTTTGAAGTAAACTTATTTTATACCTGGCTTCGCAATGCAATTGTACTGGCTCCTTTTAAATTAAACGGGCAGGATTCTGTAATATATAATGGTGTACTGAGTGGTGTTATGGCAAATCAAAATAAACGAATTGCATTTATTTATGGTTTCAGCAGCCGGTTCAAAATTGATTTTTCAAAATACCTTTCATTTGACAATACGTTTAGCTTTACTTACGGCAGATTTTTAGAAAATAAAATTAAAAAGCCATTGGACCATATTCCACCCACCCTGCTTAAAAGCAGTATCAGTTTTTCAAAACAAAAATTAAGTACTGAAATTTATCTAATGTACAATAGCTGGAAGCGGTTAAAGAATTATAATATTACCGGAGAAGACAATCTGCAATATGCCACCCCCGATGGCATGCCAGAATGGTTTACCTTAAATTGGCGTGGAAGTTACAAGATGAATAAAATAATGATGCTCCAAATTGGAGTTGAAAACCTTTTCGACCGTAATTACAGGACATTTGGCTCGGGTTTCTCATCATCAGGACGAAATTTTATTATTTCTGGAAGGGCTGCCTTTTAATTTCATACAATTTAATTTTCAGGAAATTAAAAAAATTACAATCTTATGCAGCATTTGTATTATAAATATGTCTAATTTACAGGCACTCTAAACGTCAACTATGACTGAAGAAGCCATTTTACAAGGCTGTTTAAAAAACGATGCTTCTGCCCAAAGGGAATTGTACAATAAATACAGTTCTAAAATGCTGGCGGTTTGTTATCGCTTCGCCCATAACCGGGAGGATGCCGAGGATATGCTACAGGAAGGCTTTATCAAGGTTTTTATGCAGATTTTTTCTTTTGAAGGTCGTGGTTCTTTTGAAGGCTGGATTCGCAGGATTGTAGTACACACATGCATCAATATCTTGAAACGGAACAAAAAGTTCAATGAAAGTGTTGATTTGATACATGCCACATCTGCAATGGTTCGTGAGGAAGCTGTTCCATCTATCATTCAGGCAAAACAGATTGTAGAATGTATAAGATTGCTTCCAATTGGCTACCGGACAGTACTTAATCTTTACGCAATTGAAGGTTATAGTCACCGGGAAATAGCGGTAATGTTAGACATCGAAGAAAGTACCAGTCGAAGTCAGTTTACAAGAGCAAAAACAATGCTGGAAGAAATTTTAATAAGAAAAAGAATTTTACATAAACCGAAACAAAATGTGGATTGGATGGTAGCTGTAGGAAGTAAATAAATAAAAGTACCCTGAATCGCTGATTAGCTATGGAGAGAAATTACGATAATAGAGATTTTGAGCAATTTTTAAAACAAAATGCTGATCAATACCGGATGCACCCATCCGAAAAGGTATGGACTGAAATTAACCATACACTTCATCCCCGCAGCAGATGGTATGGTATTACTGCTTTATTGTTATTACTTACAGGGGCTGTAGTTTCCGGCGTTATGATATTGCAACCGGGCTCAAATTCACAAATTGCTTCGGCAGAAATTAAAATAAATACCCAACCTGTAAAAGAAGAAAATAAAATAGTAGCAAAATCTTCTGCCCCTATTTTAACTAAGATAAATCCGAATCGTTCAATTGTTTCAAAAAGAGTTCCAACAATCATAAATAATTATTCTTTAGAATCAAATGATGTAGTTGTTGTGCCTGATGCTACAATTCCACAAACAGTTATGGTTCAGGAAAAAATTGAAAAACAAATTCCATCGCTAC
>JANOFP010000308.1:0-2306 GCA_031413675.1 Bacteroidota bacterium | reverse complement strand
GCAGCAGGCGAATAATAAGTTTTTATTCAATCAAAACAGGGTAATGGCATCAGCTTTATATAAAATAAATTCATCTGTACAGTTACAGGGCGGTTATATGTGGTTAAAATGGCCAGCTTCATCACAGCATATTCTTACAATAACATTTCAAAAAACAATTTCATTGCATGCAAAATGAATCAGAGATACAAAAAAATAAACTGTATCCAATTTTTCTGAAATTGGAAGAACTGGATTTATTATTGGTTGGTGCTGGTAATGTGGGTTTGGAGAAATTAAATTCATTGCTTTCCAATTCCCCAGAGGCAAAGATTACAATCGTTGCTCCTTTAATAAAAGAGGAAGTTAGAAATCTATTGCAAAATCATCCTTCCTGCAATTTTGTGCAGCGTTCATTTGAAGAAACAGATTTAAATAATAAAGATTTAGTTATTCTCGCAACAGATGATAAGGAGTTGCATATAAAAATAAAAGCACTTGCAGAAGAAAAAGGGATTTTAGTAAATGTGGCAGATACCCCAGAACTATGTGATTTTTATTTAGGCTCAATTGTACAAAAGGGAAACCTGAAAATTGCTATTTCAACCAATGGAAAATCTCCCACGGCAGCTAAAAGAATTAAAGAAGTATTGAATAAGGCCTTGCCGGGTGAACTGGATGAGGTGATTGAAAATTTACATATCGTACGAAGTAAACTGAATGGAGACTTTAACTACAAAGTAAAAAAACTGAATAAGCTTACAAAAATCCTTATCGAAAAAGAAAATGGTGGCAATGGAAGTAACTGGAAGAAAATTGCAACTTACTCTTTACTTGCATTTGGTTTTATGCTGGTGGGGTATTTTATTTTTTCTTATTTGCCCGTACAGCGTATGGCAGATGATACCTACCGGTGGTATCAGTCTTTAGACAAAAATTTTCACTGGATGGTGCTTGCCGGTTTTTTGGCACAGATGGTAGATGGTGCAACAAGTATGGGTTATGGTGTTACCAGTTCAATAGTTTTACAAACTGCCAATGTAAGTCCGGCTGCAATCAGTGCCGGAATTCATACAGCCGAAATGTTTACCAGTGGTGCATCGGGGTACAGTCATTACAAATTTGGAAATGTAAATAAGAAACTTTTTAAAGCATTGGTGATACCCGGTATAATTGGGGCAGTACTCGGTGCATTAATGCTGGTATGGTTTGATGATACACAAATAAAATTCCTGCGCCCGGCTATGGCAGTTTATACGTTGTTATTAGGCTTAAAAATTTTCGCCAACGCATTTCGTATAAATGAAAAAAAGAAATTTACACGTTACGGATTGCTGGCATCCATTGGTGGTTTTCTTGATTCATTCGGCGGCGGTGGTTGGGGTCCCATTGTAACATCTACATTAATAACTAAAGGTAGAACACCACGTTATGTAGTTGGTTCGGTAAGTCTCACCGAATTTTTTGTAACACTTGCAAGTGCTTTCACATTTTTCACATTGATTGGTGTACAAAACTGGCAGGTGATACTTGCATTGGTAATTGGTGGTGTAATAGCCGCTCCATTTGCAGCAAGATTAGCCGGAAAGTTGCCCCGCAAAGCTTCTTTTATATTATTGGGAACAGTTGTGGTTTTGTGGAGTATGAGGATACTGATTAAACTCCTTCAGTAAAATTATTTACTCAACCAGTTTTTTAGTGCTGCTGAAATTTTTTCTGCCTCTACAATAAATCCATCATGTCCATAAACTGAATCAATCTCAACAAGTGTTGAATTAGGCATATGAGCAGCCATAAATTCTTGTTCATGTAATGGGCAAAGGATATCACTTGAAATGCCGATGATCAACGTTTTTTGTTGGATTGATTTTAAAACGGCATCAACTTTACTACCTCTTCCTCTTGCTATATGATGACTGTCCATACTTTTTGTAAGCATCCAGTAACTGTAGGCATTGAAACGGTTTACTAATTTATCACCCTGGTAATTTATGTAGGATGATGCCCTGAAATTGTCAATCTTTTCTGAATCGGGATCAGTTTGTTTTTGAACGAGTATTCCATAGTTACGGTACGTAAGCATACCAATTGCTCTGGCAGCTTTCAACCCTTTTTGTCCGGCTTCTTTAGTTAAATCTTTCCATGTATTGTCAGCTTCTATCGCTAAACGTTGTGCAGTATGTATTGCAATGCCCCATGCACTTTCTGTTGGCGATGTACCGATGAGAAATAAATTTTCAATAATATTTTTTTCCATCACACACCATTCTATTGCCTGGTAACCGCCCATACTGCCACCCATTATGAGGTGAATTTTTTCAATACCC
>JANOFP010000307.1:0-4573 GCA_031413675.1 Bacteroidota bacterium | reverse complement strand
AATCTCCCGCAGCTACTGTTACATTGATGGATTCATTCGCCGTACCATTATTAGTAGATCTACCAATTCTAGTTCCTGCTGAATTCAACAAGTCAAGTTGATAATTAGCCGGTAATGTAGTAAGTGAAACAGTGATTGTTCCGCCTGTTGTAATTTGGAAACGATAATAATCATTATCGTTGGCCGGACTTACTTTTCCTTTTATATCAGTATTCAATGAAATCAAAGCAGCCCCGCCGGTAGTTCCATTTGTACTATTATCTTCAACACTTTGACAACCGGTTGGCGGAGTTGCAGCGGTAGTAAACTGTGCCTGAGAAAAAGAACTGCTGCTGCTTGCACAATTTGTTCTTACTCTCCAATCGTACAAAGTAGAAGCGAATAAACCAGAAAGGTTTACAGAAGTGGAAGTAGTTGCCGTAGCTGCAGGGCTCCATGATCCATCTACATTTCTTTTATATTCTACATCGTAAGAAACGGGACCGCTTTCAGCAGTCCAGCTTATAGTGGCGCTGTTAGTAGTTACTGAAGATGAAGTTAAGCCGCCTGGTGCATTACAAGCTCCGGGTGTGCAGCCAACAAAACTTAGTGTTTGGTCTGTTCTTGAAGCGGAAGATCCTTGTGATGCGCCGACACCCATACCTCTTCTTGCAAATGCATTCATAATGGCGCAGTTATATTGCCCACCAAAAAAGAGTGCATCTGCTTGCAGGATAGCATCACGTCCATCAATAAATCCCGGACTGCAAGGTTGTAAACGCATTCCTTCTGTAACCAATTTTAATGCAATTGCATTACCACCATTACCATTAATGTTATGCAGGCTGGGGTTGATTCCAGCAGTTTGAATTATTTCCCATGTCATATCCCAAAGGACAGTACACCAGATTGTGCCTGTGCCATGTGGATGAACTACAGTTGTAAGATTGGAATATGTCATTGGATTTACTGTCATATCAGTAGTGTATCTATATTGACGGATTCCTAAACCAGTTATTGGTTGGTTCAATGCATAAGTTCCAATACCGCGAGGCTTGCTGAATCCATCGCCGGGCAATGCAGATGCCCAGTCATGTGTCATCATCAAAGCAAAATAATCACTCCATCCCTCACCCATTTGTTCAGCGTTGGATAAACATCCGATACCTGAACCTGTCAACCTATTACTTATGCCATGAGTATATTCATGAACTATAATACCGTTGTCAACATCACCATCACGATCTGGTGTAGGTGCTGTCCATAAGAACATCTGCATACGACCGCGGCCACCATCAGCCGGTGTAGAAAAATTTGCATTATTAGTTCCGCTGCCATCCTGAGCTTCTGCTAAAACATAATCTGCTCCGGCACCACCACGGCTCTGGTTATTATTTTGAAAATTTCTTGCTGTTTCAGTAAATCCATAGATATAAGAAAGATCATGAATCAGGTTATTCCAATAAAAAAGATTGGTTGTATTGAACTGTTGATTTGGTGCAGGTGTAGTTATTGTTGGTTCCAGCGTATAATTAGGGGTAAAATCAAAAGTCAAGTCTGGTTGAGTGGTTGAAGAAACAGCCGATAATCCAGCAATATTATTCGCATCTCTGTCTTCATAGGCATGTACATTATTGCCTCTTGAACTTTCATAAATCACAGTACCATCATTATGCCATCCCAGCGATGTGGAATTTCCGGGGGCAAGTGTCCATGGGTTTGTTCGTAATGCATGCCCACCACCAGGATGTATCGGGCTTTCCGCAGGATAAGGAACAACCCTATAAGAAGAATTATTTACAACAAATGGCTGATAAATTTTAAATTCTTTCTTTTTTTCAATGAGCTGAACGTAATTTTTAATTTTTTCTTTTTCCACATGTTTATTTACATGTTCTTCTATTGAATGATCTTTTTTATCCCAGTTACAATAAACAGTAAGGTTTTGTTTATTAATGATTTTATTAGTAGCTGCATCCACTCGTATAAGCCAGTAATCAGAACTATTGAGTGGCGCAATAAATATCTGCCATGCTAATCTCATTTCATTGCCATCATCAACAGGCAACCAAATAAGTTCAGCAGTAATTTTTTCAACTGACACGTTTAAATTTCCATACTCAATCTTTTTTCCCTTGCTGGTAATTTTTTGAGGCACAATCGAAATTGCCGCATTCAGTTTACATTCTACCATTGCAGTTTGCAATGCACTTTCAGAAGATACTACTGGAACTGAGCTTACTTTACTAACCCGTTGTTCAAACAGGTCAATACGACTACC
Source organism: Bacteroidota bacterium (assembly GCA_031413675.1). GTDB lineage: Bacteria > Bacteroidota > Bacteroidia > Chitinophagales > Chitinophagaceae > VBAR01. Next base: position 2,313 of record JANOFP010000307.1, on the reverse strand, counting down.
TGACTTAGAAACCATTTTGTCGTTTTTAAAAGCAAGAACATTCAGTTGGTTATAAACGGGTATCCCCTGATAACTCTGCTGCAGATAAAGCATGCGGATATTTGTACCGGGAATAATATAGGTGTTTGCCACAATTGAATTGTCCAGATCGCTTTGCGACAGACCTATAACTGATTTATTATTTCCTGCAAGATTCATAGCGAGTTTAGTTTCTGAATCGCTAACCTGTGCATTTGCCGAAAAAATAAATGCAAGCATTAAAAAAACTAATGAAAATTTTCTCATAATCGTTTTGTTTTGGTTTGATAATAGACTAAATAAAATTTACAGATAAAATAAAATCCTGAGAAGGTATTGGAACGGAATTAATAGAGATATTATTAGGAAAGCTAACGATGATTTTTAAAACAAAAAAATCTTTATTAAGAAATTCAGCATAGAGATATCAAAAAAATTGTTAGTAAAAACACGTCAACATTTTATTTAAAAACCGATTGCCTGTAATAGTTTTTTAAAATTATTCTGTTTTACTTCTATCTTTGGCGACCTGAAAAAGCCCGGGTGGTGGCGAACCTGCCTGCCGGCAGGCAGGATTGGTAAACACACCCCGATCTATTTCGGCGTATTTGAAATTGAATTTATTTTTTGTTATTGCCCGGGTGGCGAAATTGGTAGACGCACTGCCTTCAGGTGGCAGCGTTCGCAAGGATGTGCTGGTTCGAATCCAGTCCCGGGCACAGATAAAAGGCTATCTCACAAATATCTGAGATAGCCTTTTATTATTTCTATCAACGATTGAATTTCAGATAAAACAATTTTACGAATCTCTCACTCTTTCCTGTTATTCATTATCATCCATCGTGCAGTTTCATAAAATGCAGATGTAAAAACCGAAAGTTTTTTCTGAATCGAATCCTGTTGTGCTTTTGAATAATTTCCGGCATTGACATTGGATGGCATTATTTGTTCATCCGGAAACTCCAGGTTTTTTACAAAATAAAAATCATCAGTTACCATTCCAATTTTTCCGGATGTGCTGGTGATGAATGCAAAATTTTTTCTTTTTGTTGTATCCAATAAATCTCTTCCCAGCGTTGTATTTACATATCGCTGATGCACCATACCAGCAATTGTGGGCAACACATCTATCTGCGAAACCACTTCATTTCTTTTTTGCGGTAGCAACAAATGTGGAGCATAAAATAACAAAGGCACATGTTCATCTGTTAGCCGCATCTCTGTCCAGGCAGTTGGATATATAGCCGAAGCATCACCCGCTACGCCATGGTCACCAACAAAAACGAAAATGGTGTTATGAAAATAATTTTCTGCAGAAGCTGTACTCATAAATTTATTAAAACAATAATCTGCATATCGAAACGAGTTGAATTCACTTAATGATTCAAATCCATATTTTTTCAAGTCGGTTTCATTAACTGTAATTTTTTCGAAATCCGCTTCTGCATCTGGTATCATAAACGGACGATGATTATCGGCTGTTTGTATAATTGCAAAAAAGGGTCTGGATTGTTGCCTGAAAGTAGCATTGGCTTCGTGAAATAGATTTTTATCACTTATACCCCAAACATTTACTTTGGGAGACTTTAATTTTCCTTCGGTAAACATTTGCAAGCCATCGATATTTTTTAACAAGCCTGTAAAATTGCTGAACTCCGGATTACCGCCTAAAAAATAAAACTTTTCGTAGCCTTCAAAATCGTTAATGATAGTACGTTGTTTAACGGCCAATGAATCTCTTGTTGAAAATTTAAAATTTTGTGCATCCGGAATACCTGTAATGATTGCAAACAACCCCCTTGCTGTAGAAAAATGGGGGCTGAAACATCTTTCAAAAAAAATTCCATTTTTACTCAGTGAATCAAAAAAAGGTGTTGTATTTAACGGATTGCCACTCATTGTACTTTTATACATACTAAAACTTTCACAGAGAACTAAAACAATATTAGGCCTGCTTTCTAAGGAAGTGCTTCCGGGCAAAATTTCCCGGCTATACTTTAAATCGCTGTTCAACTTCAGTTGCATCCATTCTTCCATTACCGGTATTGCCTTCCTGGCTTCTACTTCATTAAATGCATGTTTGCGACCTTTGAGTGTACTGAAAAAATTCTGAAGCGGATTAATAGCAACATAGGATTTGAAGCTATCCCTGAATTTAAAACTGTCACTTCGTTTTAACGGCGACCACGTTAAACTTCCGTAAATAAATAAACAAAGAATAAAAGCAGCTATTGTAAAATATTTTCGACGGTAAGGAATCCCTTTTCCGCCTGTACTCTTTATCACCTGCCAATG